>CAJLZR010000095.1 GCA_905211185.1 uncultured Oscillospiraceae bacterium
TAATTGATCTCTGTTAAGAACTCTTCCTTTTGCAAGCATAAGGGAAGTTAAAAGATCGAATTCTTTCATTGTCAAATCTATGGGCTTGCCATTTTTTGTAACGGTTCTTCTTGCCAAGTTTACGGTAAGTTCGCCGCATACAACAACATCATTGTTGGTATTTACCACTTCTGAGTATTCTTTTCTTCTTATAACAGCCTTTACTCTTGCGCACAACTCTTTAATGCTAAATGGCTTTGTTATGTAGTCGTCCGCACCCATTTCCAATCCAAGTACGCAGTCCACTTCATCGCTGCGAGCGGTTAAGAGAATAATCGGTATTGTGCGGGTATCCTTATCTAATTTTAGCCTTCCGCAGATGCTAAGTCCGTCCGGAGCAGGCATAACCCAATCTAAAACTATTGCATCGGGCATTCTGCGCTGAATTGCCTTTAAAAGATCATCGCCATTTGAAAACTCCTGAGTCTCAAACCCGTAATCTTTTAACGCCAAAGAGGCCAGCCTGCGAATGTTTGGTTCATCGTCAACCACATAAATAAGTCCTTTTTCTGCCATGTTTTAATACACGCTCCTAAGTAAATTAAAATTTAAATTAAAAAAGCATATAAATGCATATTAATTTCCAGCTTTAACAAATGTGTAACTTTTTATTGCTTACTTAACATTATAATACGCATCCAAAATAAATACAATCATTTGTTGAAAATTTGTTTTTAATATTTTAATTTACAAATTAAATTGTAAAAAATATTATCTTTTAAAATTTATAAAAATGATTGATCCAATTTTGGAATATACATAAAATAAACACATATAGTGCTTTTTGCACTGTTAAAACTCGATTTTAAACATGTTTAAAAACAAACAATGTTAGTATATCATTATTTAAATGTTTTTATCAATGCCTTTTTGTTAAAAAAATAAGTGAAATTTTTATTTCATTTTACTATTGACATTCCAAAAAGTTCGGATTATAATGTAAATACAGAGTTAAAAAATCGCAGAGTGGAGCAGCCTGGTAGCTCGTCGGGCTCATAACCCGAAGGTCGGTGGTTCAAATCCGCCCTCTGCAACCAATAAAAGGGCGCCCGTTATTAGGGCGCTCTTGTTATACTCAAAAAATTATACATTTGTTATGCTATCAATTATTGTTATGCATAGATAAGAAATATAAAATTATATTATTTGTTTTGGGAGTGTTTTTTATGGATATTAATGAGATTCTTGTGGCGTCAACGAATAAAAATAAGATATGCCAAATCAGAGAAAAGCTATTGCCGCTTGGTATAAAAATTTTAAATATGTCTGATTTTGATATAGATGAGCCGAAAGAAAGTGGGGCGAACTATAAAGAAAACGCTATAATCAAGGCGGAAAACGCTTTTTTAAAGACCGGTATTCCAAGTATTGCCGATGATTCCGGATTTGAACTTGAATACTTAAATGGTTTTCCCGGCGTGGTTTCTGCAAGATTTTCGGCGGCTTGCGGAGGATATAAACAAGCATTTGAGATTTTAAACGGATGTTTAACGGAGAATAAACAAGCCTGTTTTAAAACCTGTATTGCTTTGGTATACAATGAAAAAGGGAAAATCGTTAAGAAATTTTTTGAAGGAATTCTTGATGGAGAATTTGTTTTTCCCCCAAGAGGCGAAAACGGTTTTGGATACTGCCCATGTTTTAAACCAAATGGCTACGAAGAAACAATGGCTGAAATTTCCGATGATTTAAGAGAAAAAATTAATCACAGGGCTATTGCACTTAATGGCCTTTATAAATTTTTGGAAACAATGAAAACAGATTAAAAGTAAAAATAGAACCGCTCACTTAAGAGCGGTTCTACAATTATCCGTTTATAAACTATTTAATATTAAACTTTTTACAAATTTCTTCGCCGATTTTCCATCCTATATACCCACCTGCTAGCCATGAGGCGTTGTAGCCAGCTCCCTCAGCGGCACTTTTCAAAGTGGTTTGATCTATAGAATTGTAGCCAACAATATTACAATATGCAAAAATGCCTAAAGTCATGCCTGCGAAGGCGCACCCTCCTTTTATTGCATAAGCGGCAACTCCACCACCCGTAATATTTTCCAGTTCTAAATCACTTACTTGTTGTTTGTTTGCTTTTTCCATTAATGTAATTCCGTCCTTGTTTTAAATAATTTATATTACTAATGTGACTTTGTTATATCATAATTTTTAATTAAATTCAAGGGAAGTATGCAAGAATGATAATACATTAACGAAAAAGCCGCCCTAAATAATATAGAGCGGTAAAGAGTGATATATATCGTTATGATTTTTCAAGTCCCATTGCCACGCAAGCTTTATGGCCAATTCTGTTTCCGTATTCGCTGCCCACGAAAAGGCCGCCGAGGCCCCCAACACCGGCACCGAACTGGCTTGCCCTTTTTACATAGGGTAACGTTTTGTCTACAGCGCCTATGTTTTCGCTTAGTTCTCTACTTAGCTCTTTTATGTCCTCATCTGACCAATCGTCATCCGACTTTTTTATATTGTGAAGTTGGTATGCGGTTACGGACATACCGCTCAAAACCGAACCGCACGCAGCACCGAAAAGAGCTCCGACGGCAGCTCCCGTACCGGTAAAAGCAACATTAGTCATCGTAGCTGCTACTTTTTTGGCACGGTCACCGCCACCCGATATGGTTTCGAGTTCGGCATTTTTTAAGATGGTATCATTCTGCAATGCTTTTTCAAAATCTTTGATTATTTCCGAAATTTGCTCCTCCGTGGCTTCGATGCCCTTTTCTCCTTTTAGGGCTTCCTTTAGTTCGTTTCTAAATTCTTGGTTAACCAGCAATTTTTTTGAGACCTCTCCGTTTTTTGCCATTTCTTGTAATTTTTTAAATCCGTCATAGTAAATACACGCTCCTTTTGTTAATTTTTAAAACTGATAACTTGTGCTTCAATCCCGGGAACCGATTTTTATGTCGCTAATACCTCATAACTTTTTATCGGCATAATAATTACCTACCTTTCAAAATAAAATATTTTTTAAGAAGCAAATGCTTCTTATGCAATTATATATATATATATATATTGTCAAATGTTTTTATAAATTTTTTTCAAAAATAATATGCGCCCGTTTTACCGAGTGCATATTTTCATAATATATTTTAAATTTCTAAAAAACTCAGTTCATAACTTCCGGAGCATCTACTTCGAACATATCTAAGATGTTTTTGATGATTATCCTAACGGCACCACAAAGGAATAGTCTTGCGTTCGTTAGCTCTTTATCATCGGAAATTACTTTACA
>CAJLZR010000096.1 GCA_905211185.1 uncultured Oscillospiraceae bacterium
TTCTTTTGCCGCTTCTATTATACCAACTCCAGCGCCTCCTGCAGCATGAAATATAATATCACAATCATCAAACATTTTTATTGCAATTGCTTTACCTTTCGCAGAATCCGTAAAGCTTTCGGCATATTGAACTTTAACATCTATATTCTTTCCGAGTTTCTTGGCACCATAAACAACGCCCGCTCTATAACCATACTCAAATTGATCTATAACCATTCCTTTTATACCGCCGACAAATCCCACACAATTTCTTTTTGTTGTCATGGCAGCCACATATCCTGCCAAAAAGGAAGATTCTTCAGACCTAAACACAACTCCAGTTACATTATCCTGAGTTTTATCACCAAAAGAATAGTCAGCTATTGCGTAATTAAGCTCGGGGTTAGTCTTAGCAGCCATATCGATGGTATCAGCTAATTTAAACCCTATTCCCCAGATAAGATCGGTATGCTCATCTGCAAGTTTATCCATATTAATGGGAAAATCTGAATTTTGCGAGCATTCAACATAACTTACGCGTGAACCGGTTTCTTTTTCAAAAGTTTTCATACCTTCCCAAGCAGATTGCTGAAAAGATTGGTCATTAATTCCGCCGCCATCTGTTACCATAGCAGTAAAAAATCTTCCGTCATTTTCTTCACCGGATATAACTTTACAGCTAATTTTTGCCAAAAACGCCATAAGTCCAACAGCTAAAAGGCCAAAAGTACTTGCCCATACAATCTTACGTATCTTTTGGGAATTGATTTTTTTCATAATTTCCTCCAAATCGAAATTATAATTAAAAAATTAATGTAAATAGTTACAACCGGCAGTTTACAGAACCGATTCCAAAGCAATCTCCGCCATTTTGCAAAATCCGGTTTCACGTTCGCTTGACGGCAATGCACATCCTTTAAGTGGGCAATCGGAAATTGTTAATATGCACAGCGCGTCTTTGTTTGCTTTTGCAGCGTTCATATAAAGAGCAGCTGCTTCCATTTCAACTGCCAAAACCCCCATTGTACCCCATTTTTCGAGGTAACTCCTCTCACTGTAAAACACATCGCTTGAAAGTACATTACCAACAAAATATTTGGCATCAAGCTTTTGTGCGCAAGCTTCTGCTTTTTTCAAAAGATTAAAATTAGCAATAGGCGCAAAAGTACCATTCAAACCATATTGACTTCCATAATTTGAATCTGTACAAGCTCCCATTGCCAATACTATATCATTTAAATTAATACTTGAATCAATAGCTCCGGCACTACCAATTCTTATTATTTTTGTTACATCGTAAAAATTATAAAGCTCATAAGAATATATTCCAATTGAGGGCATACCCATACCGCCCCCCATAATTGAGACTCTTTTTCCTTTGTATTTTCCGGTAAAGCCAAACATATTGCGAACTGTATTAAAACACTTTACTTCTTCCAAAAAATTTTCAGCTATAAACTTAGCTCTGAGAGGGTCTCCGGGCGTAAGGACAACATCGGCAACTTCCCCTTTTTGAGCACCTATATGAGGAGTAGGAATACTGGACATAAAAACAGGCACAATAAATATTGCCGGCAAAAACTTGCCAATAATATTTATCTCGCCTTCACCACCTTTAAAATTTTTTTGATCTAATATGCTACGCCAAATTAGAATCGACATTTTTTGCACTTTGAAATACATAAAACAATCATAAATGTAAAATTTAAATGTTTTTACTCATTCTTAATTTGATTTTTACAATCCGATTTTATCACTTTGTCAAATGCTTTGTCAAGAAGTTCGTAAGATTTTTGAATAATTGGGCCACCAACAAAAACACAAAATAATGTAATGATCCCTACTCTTCCTCCCATGAGCCACCCAAAAAGGAGTGTGAGAGCATCTAAAACAATTTTTACTATTCTAAAAGATTTTTTCATTTTCTTGCTAATAATAACCGCCATTGCCGTCCATGGATCAACACCTATATCTACCGCCATAAAGCCACCCAAACCTATAAAACAAAATAGGCACCCCAAAAGCGAAAACAAAATTTGCCAAACAAATACTTCCGGAATTTGGAAAGACTTATAAATCCAAATTCCTAAATTTATAAATGTTCCCAAAATAAAGATATAAATAACCGTACCTATATGTACATACTTTTTACTGATAAAAAATACTGCGGCAACTAAACTTGCGTTTAGTATACTTGCTACCATTCCAACGCTAATGCCTGTAACTTTACTGAGCCCTTCGTAGAAAACCGTTATGGGATCCGCACCTTGCGCCGTAACTACATTTATTCCGCAGCCGAGCCCCAAAAGCATAAGACTCAAAGTGCACAGTATTACTTTTATTCCCCATGCCCTTGCCGCATTTTGCTTAATTATTTCTCTAATTTTAAATTTTTTCATTTAATGACATCCTTTAAAAAGGAACTACCTTTATTTTTTTCTTTAACTCCCAAATATTCAAGTACTGTTGCACCGGTATCGGCAAAGCCGCTACGCACACCAAGATTTACGCCCTGTTTTATATTGTTTCCAAAAATTACCATCGGAGTATATTCTCTTGAATGATCCGTTGACGCTGTTGTGGGATCACACCCGTGATCTGCCGTTATAATGAGAACATCATCGGGACGTAGTTTTGCACAAATTTCTGAAAGTTTCTTATCGAAAAACGAAAGAGCCTCCGCATAGCCATCAACATTATTTCTATGCCCATAAAGCATATCAAAATCAACCAAATTCACAAAACAAAGACCTTCAAAATTCCTCTCCATGACTTCCAAAGTTTTATTGATTCCATCTTCGTTACCCTTTGTAAGTATTTTCTCCGTAACGCCTCTGCCTGCAAATATATCGCTTATTTTTCCTATTGCTATAACCGATTTACCGCTATCTTTAATAAAATCAAGCATGGTCTTTTCGGGCGGTGCAAGGGCAAAATCGTGGCGGTTGGTAGTTCTTACGTAATTTGGGTACTCGCCTTTGAACGGACGAGCAATAACTCTGCCGACAGCATGCTCACCAACCAGCATTGCACGTGCAATCTCGCAATATTTATAAAGCTCCTCAACACTTACAACATCTTCGTGCGCCGCAATTTGAAAAACACTATCTGCGGAAGTATACACGATAAGTTTACCGGTTTCAACGCTTTCTTTTCCAAAATCTTTTATAACTTCCGTCCCCGAATATGGTCTGTTACAAAGTGTTTTTCTACCGGTTTTTTGCTCAAATTCTTCGATTACTGATTTTGGAAATCCGTTAGGATAAGTCGGAAGAGG
>CAJLZR010000097.1 GCA_905211185.1 uncultured Oscillospiraceae bacterium
AAATGCCAAAAGAAACCGCAATTAAAACTATATTTACCGCGGTTTTAATTTTTTTATTTTGTGTGCTATCTTTTATAAGTTTTTTTATATTAAAAATAAAATTTTCCATACAAACTATTGTTAACGGAAAATTTTTTCAAATTCATTATTTATTTTTTTTAACTTTAATTTTTTTATTTCTGGGGGGTGCTTTAACTAAACTTATTAAATCAGGAATGCTTTTTTCTTTATTGGGAACAAAGGAACTGCCTGAAAAATAATCTATGGATTTTGTGGCTGACGCTATGTTTTCCCAAAATCCTTTAAAATTCATGGCATTGGCATGTAACATCAATATATAATAATAGCTTACTATTTTTACTTTTTGAGCATATACCCAAATATGGCCATTATAGTTTTTATAAACTTTTTCATTTTCTAAAAAATTTCTTATACCTCCGAGCGACTTTATAAAATCATTGATTTTCACAACGTTCATGGAATGCAGTATGCTGCTTTCACGGCTTGTGTAATTATAAAGAGCTTCTCCCAAAAACACTATTTTATCAGCATAATAAAACATTTTTGGAGATGTTGCTATATCTTCAAAATACATCTTATCAAACTTTAAATTATTATCAAAAAAAAGGCTTCGTTTAGAAAGTTTATTCCATACAAAATAATGAACTCCTATATCAAGTATCAATTTTCTAAGCGCCTTTGTTTTGGAGTAAACCCCGGGGAACGACGTAAACGGCATAAATATTTTTAGTTTTTTGGCCGGATAGTACATATTAAAATTGCAACAAGCAATATCCGCATCGCTATCAACCGCTGCCGTATATAGCAGTTCCAGAAACTTAGGCTCGAGATAGTCATCACTATCCATAAAACCTATATATTCTCCTCTGCTTTCCTTAATCCCCGTGTTTCTTGCAACAGAAGGGCCCTGATTTTCTTGATTTATAAGCCTAAAATTTTCATTTTCGCTACAAAACTTTTCTATAATATCAACGCTTCCATCTGTTGAGCCATCATTAACTATTATCAATTCAAAATCTTTAAATGTTTGATTTTGCACGGACCTAAGCGCTTTTTCAAGATATTTTTCAACGTTGTATACGGGCATTATTAAACTGACAACCGGTTTTTTTAATTTAAACTCTTTTTTCAAAACAAATGTTCCTTTCAAAATCTATTTTTTTAAATTTCTTCAGCTTCCTCAATTTTTTCCAGTTTTTCCGCTGTTTCTGCAATATTACCAACACGTGCAAACGGAGCAAAAACAACGATATTCATAAAGTATGTTATTATTCTCCAAACCAATATTGCCGATTTTATTGTGTTTTCTTTAAAGAAAATTTCAAAGAAAATATAAAAGCTTCCCTCGGCAGCTCCCGAACCACCCGGCAAAGGCATGAAAGAGGCAACCATTGTTACAAATGCCTGACCGGTTAACATATCAAAAAAATTAGCTCCGATAAAGTTAAACGAGCGATATATCGCATACGGTATTGCAAAAATTAAGGTAAGTTGCAAAATGGTCAAACCGAAAACAATTATAAACATTCGTTTGTTCTTGTAAAGTTTTATATTGCTTTCATGGAACTTCATAAGTTGCTGTTCTATCTTTTCGCTCTTTTCGGAAGCGTTTTTAATAATTTTGAATTTTGATAGTAACCTAAAACATTTTTTTATTATGGACGAGGTCAGTTTTCTGTTGAATGAAAACATTAAAGCAAACAATATTACCACTGCGTGAGAGATAAACCCAAACAACGAAAGTCCTATCATTGCACCGCCCAAGTGACCTTTAAATATATCCAGATTACACATTAGAGCTACAAAACTATATAAGGTTATGGTTGGTTGATATATTAAAAACTTTTGTATCAGAGAAGATGTTGCGGCACCCGTATCAATTTTTTGCTTTTTCATAGAATAAAGCTGCATGGGTTGACCGCCTATGGCTCCCGGAGTGATAACACTAAAAAACTGCCCGACCGCAGTGGTTTTGAGCGATTTTTTAAGAGTAAAATCTTCTGCATAATTATGCGTAATTCTAAAAAGAACATATGCATCAATAAAAACGTTTGCAAATTGACAAAAAATTGCAACCGAAATCCACCACCAGTTGAATTTTTCTATATTATTTATAAGGTCTATAAATCCGTTTTCAGATACAAAAAAATAAACCACAAATCCAATAGGAACAAGTAGCATCAATATATTTAAAATAAGTCTTTTACCAATTTTACTTTTCAAAAGATTTTCCTCCGAAGAAGTTATTTAAATCCCCATAAACTTAGAATAACCTTATTTGGCATAAAGTCAAGTAAAACTAAGCGCAGTTGAAAAATATTGTCAGTGTACAACTTCATTTGAATATTATGACAAATATCAAGTTTGTTTATTTTAGAATAACTTTCCAAGAGGAGTGAAGCAAGAGTGTCAAAATTGATTATTGAAGGTTCAAGAAGACTCCATGGAAATATTAAAGTTCAGGGATCAAAAAATAGTATTTTGCCGATTTTGGCGGCCTCTGTTATGTGTAAAGATGAATGCATAATACACAATTGCCCCGATATTTTGGACGTCAGAATAACAAGGCGTATTCTGGAATATTTAGGATGCAAAACAAGTTTTGAAAACAATACTTTTATTGTTAATTCAAAAAATATTTTAAAAAATGATATACCTGACTTCTTGATGAGAGAGATGAGATCATCTATAATATTCTTAGGTTCTTTAATTTCCGGATTTGGTAGTGCAAATCTTTCCCTGCCCGGAGGGTGTGAACTGGGGCCAAGACCAATAGATATTCATTTAGATGGACTTCGTCAGCTTGGCATGAGAATTACCGAAAGCCATGGTATTTTAAAATGCGATAGCGGAAAAGGATTAATCGGTTGCAATATTGCTTTTTCTTTTCCGAGCGTTGGAGCAACGGAAAATTTGATTTTGGGTGCTGTCACTGCCAAGGGGACAACTATTATAACCAACGCCGCAAAAGAACCGGAAATAATTGATTTAATTGATTTTCTAAATAAGTGTGGTGCGAAAATTAAGTATTCTCATGAGGGTACAATAGTAATAACGGGAGTAACCAAGCTCCACGGCGCAGAACA
>CAJLZR010000098.1 GCA_905211185.1 uncultured Oscillospiraceae bacterium
ATACAACCAGTTTTTCTCCGGATTTCTCCGCAAAACCCTCCATAACGGAGCTAACCGCTCCCATTTGCTCCGAAATAGACTTTTTAAACTTACTAAAAGCGGCTTTGGCGCTATTTTGCCGCCCAAACTTATTATAATTTTTTCGAATACTTTTTATAATCTCATCTTTGTTTTCGCAAAAGCCAAGTGCATCTAATTTAAAATTTACGCTTTTATTTGTTTCCGCAATATTTATCATATTTCCAAAGAAATCACTCGTACTTTTTGCTCTTTCTCCCCAACACAGCGGCGCTTTTTCGCAATGTTTGCATAACCTATATATCGAACTTACACAACCCGTTTTAAAGTTTAAATTCTTACTTTCCGGTTTAAAAACATCCCAAAAAGCTTTTTCAATGTAAGCAGGCGCTGAATTTACCGATTTCGATGCAAAACGAAGTTTTTGCGCCAAAACCTGTTTAAAATCAGATTTATTCTCGCAGCCAAAGCGTTTTATTTTAAATTTATCAAGAAAATCGCAAGATACCAGCAAGTATATAAAAATTGCAATTAATACCTCATATATCCCGCAAACAAGCCTTGCACTATCGCCCGACTCAAAAGCAACCATAAGCCAGGAAAACATAAATGCAAAAGCTATACCAAATTTTCCAAAATGCGAAAAAAGTCCCGCAACCATACCGCCAAAAGCGCAGGCTATGGGCGCATATCCAAATCCAAACGACAGCAAGCTAAACGCCACAGCCGAAGCAATTCCCGCAACAGCGCCGCCCTCCACGCTTGCAACATATGCAGAAATAAGTATTGTAAATATTGCCAAAATTCTACCAACAGAAACGCCCAAAAAAGAAAATCCAGAAAAAGAAAGCAAAATTATATTTAAACTTAAAATAACACAGGTAAATTCACGTATGTTTAAATTATAAATTTTTTTACTGACTAAAATTTTAAAGGTTCTTTCAAAAAAACAAGCCGCTCCAGCTGCAATAAGCGATTCAAACACACTTAGCAAAACATCTTTAAAATCAAAACCTTCCGATGAAATTACGGCAAAACCCGTAACAAACGAAGAGCAAAACACCACAATCGGAATATAAAGAAAATGATTTTTAATTTTTGTAAAATCACTTAGCGTCCAGCGCACCGCAGTAACAGATATCAGCGCCGATATGTACCTTATCCCCAAACTTAGGTTCAGAGGGAAAAGATATCCCGCCGCGGCACCTATAATCGTTGGAGCAATAAACTTTCCCGGAACCGAAGCCGAAAAAGAAATACCAAACGGATAGCAAATGCCTAAAATATTTCCTTTTGATATAATCACACCCGCCAAAAAGCACATACACTTAATGAATACCATTCTTAAAGGATAGTTTTTTACAAAGTAAAAAATTTTCTCCCTTATTTTTATTGCCTCTGCTTTCAACTTCCACCAGCCACCTTAATTAATAAAAATTTGAATTGCTTCTTTATTAATTATATGGGCAAGGAATTGCATTTTTCTGTCACAGTGCGCTGTAATATTATAATTTTTTTAGAGCTATTTTCGCATTTAATAAGCGTATTTGAAACTAAAAGAAATTTTAGAAGTGATTTAAGCCTATAATTTGTAAAAGTGTTGAAACACTCAAAATATAATAAAATTTTGTATTTTTAAGCAATCACATGCAAAAACACGTCAAAAATAGTACCCCATAGTTTTTTCTATTCGTTTCCGCGCGCTTTTTATATGCCTCGAAACAGATGAAATACATATGCCCATTTCGTCGGCTATGTCTTTCATCTTCATCATCTCGCCGTAATATAAAAATATACATCGTTTTTGCTTTTCCGTAAGCTCCCCGTTAACAATATTTTTAAGTAAACAAACCATCTTTTTATGTCTTGGATCCTCGGAACCGGTATCCAAATTATTATAATAATTAACACTTGCCATGGATTCGGTAAATGAATCCATAGAAAACGGTCTACCTTCCATTTCTTTTCATAACCTCACACTTTCGTTTTAAATACCTGCCTATGTGTAATAAATCAAGATACATTCCATAAAGCAAGGAAATCCTATACTTAAATTCTTCATCTATGTTATTGTCTATACTTGCATGTTGTGTTTTTAATGTTTTTATGTGTCGTTTTAAAGTTTCCGCATCTTTAAAATACTGATTCGCCAGAAGTTTATAATACATAAAAGCACCTCTTTTACACATTTCGTGTAGTAAAATGCAAAAAATAAAAGCGTTTATATTATACTAATTAAAATTAACACTCCCCATCCTTTTCTCCCACACCTCCAATATTATCACGCAAATTGCCGGTGCGTCAATAAGTATTCAAGTTTTAATGTGACCTTGCAAAAAATATAATATTCGAAAAAGTTCGCAATCTACACATTTATTGCACACTAAACGTGTATGTGGTATAATGATTGTACAATTTGCGCTTTTTCGACAAAATTTTATTAACTTTTACTTTCAAAAAATATTATTATATTATTGGATAGTAAATCTCCCATCCATGAAATTTAAAACAAAACTTTCTGCCGTTTTGTAGCCTTATAAATACTTCCAAGGAGTGATTACCCATTAACATTGATTTGGGAAGAAAAATAAAACACTTAAGAATAAAATCCGGGCTGACTCAGGCGCAACTGGCGGACAAGCTCAATATATCCGCTTCAACAATAGGAATGTATGAACAAGGAAGGCGCGAACCTGACAGCACCACACTTTCTAAAATTTGCCGTACTTTGGACGCAAGCGGCAATTACGTTTTGAACCTTGACGAAAATATCGGGGGTTCAAAAAATTCAAATTACGAAAACAAAGAAATATACGGCGTTATTTCCGAATTTATAAATGATCTTGAACACCAAGAAAATCTCATGTTCAATGGTGAACCCATAAATAATTTTGAAAAAAAGAAAATCGCTTCCGCCTTGAAAATTGCGGCAGCGGGTACGC
>CAJLZR010000099.1 GCA_905211185.1 uncultured Oscillospiraceae bacterium
AAGCGGTTTATCCATAATAAAAGCCGCTCTTGCCATATATCCGCAGTCCTCGAGCAATGACAGCAAAGTAAAAAGCAAAATAACTTGCGGCAAAAAAGAAATAACCGAGCCAACACCGCTAATTAAAGCATCTAAAACCAAACTCTTGGACCAATACGAAGCCCCTACATAGTTTAGTATTTTTTCAACCGTACTATACATACTGCTATTTATAAAAATTTCACACCAATTTTTAAGCATAAGCCCAAAAGGCCCGAAAGTTATGTAAAAAATCAGCAACACCATAACTACAAAAAACGGAATGGCTGTATATTTACCGGTTGTAATTTTATCTAAAATAAATGAAGCCGAATACTTACGCTTCTTTTCTATACTTTCGGTTACTTCATCGCATAACTTTCGTATAAAACGATACCGCTCATCGGCTATTACCATATCACGATCTTTTTCATAATGCTTACTTACAAAATCAGCGATAGAATGGATCTTTGCAATTTGAGAATGCTCAAGGCCAAGACTGTTCATAACTATGGAATCGTTTTCAAAAATTTTTACGTTGTTAAACCTGCTATCTGGAACATACTTATTACCGCCGTTTACTATTTCATCTATATCACAAATAGCATTTCTAACGCTGGGAGAATATATATCCAAAACTTTTCTTGTATAATTTTTGAACTTCAAAAACTCTAATATTTTGGAAGTTAGTTCGTCCATTCCTTTACCTTTTCCCGCAGAAATAGGCACCACGCTGACTCCAAGTGCCGCTCCGAGAGATTTATAATCAATCTTTTGCCCTTTCTTTTCGAGTAAATCAGTCATGTTGAGCGCCAAAATTACTTTTACGTCCATCTCCAAAAGCTGTGTTGTTAAATAAAGATTTCTTTCAAGATTTGTAACATCAACAATATTTACAATTACGTCAGGTTTTTCGCTTATTATGTAATCCCTGGTTACCACTTCTTCGGGAGAATATGGCGATAAAGAATAAATTCCCGGAAGATCAATAAGAGCTACTTCTTCCTCGATATTCTTTATTTTTCCCTCTTTTCTTTCCACCGTAACGCCGGGCCAATTTCCAACATACTGGTAACTTCCCGTCAAATTATTAAAAAGCGTTGTTTTGCCGCTGTTTGGGTTACCTATTAACGCAACTTTCGGGATATACTTATTTTCTTCGTATTTAAAAGAAGATATCGAAATAATTTCGGAATTAGTATTGCTTTTTTTATACTCATTACTTTTTTGGGCAAATTCAAAACTATCGTATATTTTACTCTTTTCTCTAAAAATCTTTGCTTCCGCTTCGTCTTCGAAAAGCTCGATATTATCAGCTTCGGCTTTTCTCATGCTAAGATCGTACCCATGAATTTTAACTTCCAGAGGGTCTCCGAATGGCGCCGACTTTATCATTTCTATCTTTGTGCCGGGAGTTACGCCCATATCTATAATTCTTCTGCGCAAATCTCCGGAACTATTTAATTTTTTTACTATTCCACATTCGCCGGTTTTCATGCTTCCTACTTTTTTCAAATATTTCACCACCATATAATTTCAAGCTAATATCATTACTGTAAATAATAATATATTAAAAAAAGCAAAAAGTAAACCTTGGCTAACATTTTTCTGCGATATGCCTTTGCTCGTAAATTTTATTAAACTTTTTTGTGCTATGTGTATATTTTTATTAACTAAACTTCCCTTGAATAAATTTTTTCATATTTGCCAAGTATTAATTCATAGATATATTAAAAGAAAATTTATGCCAAAAGGATAGTGAACTTCTATGATGAATTTCATTAAAAAAATGGAAATAACCGAGAAAAAGCAAAAGCCCCATGAAAAAGACGATTTAATAAAGGAAATTAAGAGCGTTTGCGAAGAAATGGATAAAACAAATATGTGGTTTCAAATGGAAAAAAACAGCGACTTAATAGACGCTTGCATTCATCAGCGAGAAATGCTTCTTGCCAGGTATAAATACCTTATGAGTAAAATCAAATTTGATAAAATATCGTAGGTGAAAAGATTGCAGAGCTCTGATTTTCTGTGGATTGCTATGCCCATCTTAAAAAATATACCCATCATGCTTGCTCTAATTCTAATACACTGCCTATTAAGGTATAAACACCCTCTTGCAAATGCTTTAAAATCGGCAATACCGGGCACTGTTTGTTTATTTTTATTAAATGCTTTCGGTACCTTTACGGGTATCAATATGCCTATAAACGGCACAAATCTTAGCATATCCGCCCTGCTTGGCATACCGGGACTTGGTATGATTACAGTTCTTAATACTATTTTTATATAACTAAATCAAATTTGAAATATAGAGATGTTTCCATATTAAATGAACAAAGTCGACATGATATAAAATATAAGGTATGATATCTACTGAAATCGCCATTTACCAGGGCAACGAAGGCAATGGGGATGTATTGCAAATAATAATATTATAATGTTTTCTAGATTTTACGCACAGGTGCACCGTGATGTGACCTACCATAATGCTACAGAAAATGAGGTACATTATATCAACGATTTCGCAGATGGCGAGACAAGAGCATGTGGGAGAAACTACTTTAAATTTTATGAGTCTGACTTTAAACGGCCGATAATAAGCGCAAGCCACCCCAGAGTATATCCTCAAGTAACCAAAGCGAAAGGCAGAAACCGCTTTTTTGCACTTGAAAAGCTGATGTGTAATTACAACGCGGTATACTAAAAAACGTAGTCTCTTCTCGTTGCAGTGCAAATTCTTGCATTGCAATTTGGTGTACCTTCTTTGTCTAAACTCGTGTATACGCTATATAACCCATTTTTAAGCATTAAAATGATTGTGTTAACAATCATATATTAATTATGTTTTAACCAAAGGAAGTACGCGAGGCGTACTTCAAAAACCGCGCG
>CAJLZR010000100.1 GCA_905211185.1 uncultured Oscillospiraceae bacterium
AACAAAAATGCAATTTATGCCTTTACTTGATAACTTTTGCGCGCCTCTCAAAGTTCCATCTCCGCCGACTGCAATGACGGCATCTAAATTTGAGCTTTTACAAAAATCCACCGCTTGATTTAGCCCTTCATCGGTTTGGAATATCGGATCACGTGAACTATAAAGAATTGTTCCTCCCCTATGAATTATATCCGAAACAGTTCTTAGATTCATTTCAATTTTATCGCCAATTCTAAGCCCCATATATCCACGTATTATGCCCCATACATTTATATCGTTACTTATTGCATATCTTGTTATAGCACGCACAACCGCATTCATTCCGGGTGCATCTCCGCCGCTTGTAAGGACAGCTATATTTTTTATGTTCAAAACTAAAGACCTCCTAAATTTATTTTTCAAGCAAACTTAGCGTATCTCTTGCAATAGATAATTCTTCATCGGTTGGAATAACAAAAACGTCCACGGAAGAATCGCTTAAAGAAATTCTTCCCTCTTTACCGCCTACCATAAATTTATTTTTATTACTATCGATTTTAATGCCCATGAAATCCAGATTATTACATACACTTTCTCTGTGCATCCATTGATTTTCCCCTATGCCGCCCGTAAATATAAGTGCATCAAGGCCCTTTAAAACGGTAATATATGCACCTATAAACTGTGTTATCTGGTAAACCATCATTTTATGGGCAAGTTTTGCGCGTTCGTTCCCTTGAGCTTCAGCTTCCGTAATTACTCTATCATCGCTGCAAAGTCCGGAAACGCCTAAAAGCCCAGATTTTTTATTAAGTATGCTATTAATTTGCGAAGCATTCATTTGTTCTCTTTCGGCAATACTTAAAATTACCGAAGGATCAATATCTCCCGAGCGTGTGCCCATCATAATTCCGCCAAGAGGAGTAAGCCCCATACTGGTTTCTACTGCCACTCCGTTGTTAATTGCGGTAATTGAAGAGCCGTTACCCAAATGGCAACTTATAATCTTTATATTATTAAAGTCTTTTTTTGCAAGTTCACAATACCTTTTCGAAACAAATTTATGAGAAGTCCCATGAAATCCATATTTTCTTATATTATATTTTTCATAATACTCATACGGTATAGGAAAAATGTAAGCTTCTTTGGGTATATCGGAATAAAACGAAGTATCAAACACGGCAACTTGCGGTATGGAATCACTCAAAAGTTCTCTGCAGGCTCTTATTCCCTCTAAATGTGCCGCATTATGAAGTGGCGCCAGTGGAATCAGCTTTTCTATTATCTTTTCAACTTCATCATCTATTATAGCAGGCTTACTAAAGTATTCTCCTCCGTGGACTACCCTATGCCCTACCGCATTTATTTCACCTATATCTTTAATAACGTCAAATTGATCATCTGTCAGCATATCTTCTATCCAAGAAAAAGCTTCTTTATGGTTTTTTATGTTTGAAACATCTTTTTCAAATTTTTTACCGGTTTTTGTGGTCTGTTTTATCTTGCTTTCGCCAAGGCCGATTCTTTCGCAAATTCCTTTTGCAAGGACTGTTTCGCTATTCATATCTATAAGCTGATACTTAAGCGAAGAACTTCCTGAATTCAAAACTAAAATATTCATACTAATCACCCCTTTTATTTATTAAAACAATTACTTTATTTATTTACTTCCGATGTGCCTTTTTCACGCAAATAAGTTGCTTCCAGATCGGACATATGTACTTTTACGGCTAAAGGATATTTATCAAAAGCAAGGCTCATCGTGTTGCCTCCTGCTCTTGCGCTATCGTCAAACCCGCCCATATGCCACCTTATGGCCATAGCTTCGGCAGGTTTGAGCCTCATAAATCTTTCAATTAAAAAAACAGACTTTTCTCCATGTCCGTAAGGAAAAACATCTTCAACCATATAAAACGGAACTTGTTCCCATGCACCCGTTACACTGTTTTTTACGTTTCTTGTAGAAACTTTGTAAAAATGTGACTTACAAATATCATGGAGCAATGTGCTTATTGTGGCGCTTTCAATATTATCTGTTTCTTTATCAAAATGTTTATCCATCATTACTTTGTATACATTCAAACTATGCTTTAAAAGCCCCTCATGACACGCACAATGATATTTAGTACTTGCCGGAGCAACAAAAAAATCCGTTGTCTCCATCCAGGAAAGCAGTTCTTGCGCCCCGTCCCTTTTGATATTTTCATTATATATATCAATAAACTCTTCTTTAAGTGACATCTTTTAATTCCCTTCTTTATTTATTACTTGGCCTCCGGCACAATTATATCATTTTCTTTAATAATATGCCATTTTTTTGATATAGAAAATGTATAAATGTTTTTTACTTGGCAATAATAAAAACTGGAGGTGCATTGAAAATGAAAATGCCAAAAAACGAAGATAACAATTTTAAGAAAAATCTTGGTGAAACAAGAAAGCAGCACGGTAGTAACAAAAAAATTTATATTGCATTGGGCGCATGCCTTATCACGGTATCAGCTATTGCTTGGTCAACTTACCAAAGTATTAATACGTTTGTTTCGCCTTTTAAAAATTCATCAGCTGCAAAATCATCAAACAAAGTTTCAAAAGATACTAATTTTAGCGCTGACAAAAACTCTATACTAAACGATAAAGATGACGAAAATTTAAGTTCTAAAAGCGGAAAATCCATACCTTATGGAAAGCAAAAAGAAAACAAATCCAAAAATCCAGAAAAAGCCACAGAAAAAGCACAGCCCGTTTCGGCTGCGCCCACAAATATTCAAGCTACGTATCCCGTAGACAGCAAAGAAGTTTTAAAAGAATTCAGCGATGGTAAACCAATATATTCGGCAACCATGGGCGACTGGCGCACGCATGACGGCACTGATTTTAAAGCGGAAGTCGGTAGCAAAGTAAAAGCTATAG
>CAJLZR010000101.1 GCA_905211185.1 uncultured Oscillospiraceae bacterium
ATGTTGCCGATGTGGTTGTTTCGTATTTTTATTCGCATAAAAGAACAATGTTTATTGCCGATCAAAAAAACTATATTAACCACGTAATACATATTTTAGCGCAAGTTTTGATGTTCGTTTTTCAAATTGCCGTGCTTAAAATTTTTGCCTCGTTTGAAGCTTACCTTATTTGCAAAATATTTTTTAGATTCACGGAAAATTTCGTTATTTCCTTGCGGTTTGATAGAATTTATAGTTTCGTAAATTTAAAAATAAAAAAATCCATGCCACGCATAGAAAGGAAGGATCTTTTTAAAAATTTAAAAGCGCTTTTGTTTCATAAAGTAGCGGGGTTTGGAACCACTGCTGTTTCAAGTCTTATTATACCCAAGGCGTTAGGATTGAGAGTCAGCGGAATATATTGTAACTATATGCTTATATCAACAGCCTTAACCACAGTAACGCAGCAAATTTTTGATGGCGTTTCGGCGAGTTTTGGAAATTTACTGAGTACCGAGAGCCGTAAAAAAGTTTACGGTAACTTTAATACAATATATTTTATAAATTTCTTTATGTATTCGTTTATTACAACGTCATTTATATGCTTAGGAACTCCGTTTATGGGGTTATGGACAGGCGAAGGAACGGCATTTGATATATGGGTGGCCGTTTCGATTGCTGCTTATACCTATATCTATGGTATGCGCCAATCTATCGGTATGGCAAAAGTAAGCGCAGGAATATATGATGAAGATAAATACTTGGCTGTTGCCGGTGCTTTGGTTACGTTTGCCGCATCTTGGATTTTAGTTTGGCCACTCGGTGTATCCGGTGTTATGATAGGAAATTTAATAGGAATTGTTTCTATTCCTTATTGGGTTCAGCCTTATTTGGTTTATGATATGATTTTTAAAAAATCTGTGTGGTCATATCACCGCAAATTTACTCTATATACGGTTTTAACAATCGTTTATTCGTATGTATCTTATATGGTTTGCCGCTGGGTTTACGGCAGCACCCCGGTGGTACTTAGCATTGCCGGTAAAATTTATCCTTTGCTGATTAAACTAAATATTAAGGAAGCGCCGTTTAAGGCCGATGCGATAGCTCAGATAATAGTAAATTTTTTAATTTGCATAATAATTCCCAATACTTTGAATATGATATTGTTTTGCAAAACTGAAGAATATAAAGGCTTACTTAGCGTTGCAAAATCTTTCTTGAAAAAATTTAAGAAAAAATAATTTTGAAGGTAAGCAAAAATAGGGTTGGGTGATTGGTTTTGAATATGCTTTTATCGGTGATTTTGTATTCAATACAAATCATATTGCCGTTTATGGGTGCCTTAATAACCTACTATTGCCTCAGATCTTTGTTTGAAAATATAAGCCCCGAGTATCCGTTGGTTGCTTTTTATAATCAAACAAACAAGAAGAAAATTCCTATACTATATTGGGAAAATTCAATCGGGCGCGATAAGCATTCCGATATAGTGGTCGATAGCCCAATGGCTTCCCGAAATCATGCGGTTTTTTGCCGAAGAAACGAAGGGTGGATAATATCAGATACAAACTCTAAATGTGGGGTTTTGTTAAATGGTGAAAAAATTAGTAAAAGCGAAACTGTGTACATAGATGATGTTGTAGAAATAGGTGGGGAGGAGTACAAACTTAGCAAATCGGAGATACTCGGTAAAAATAACGTAAGGCCGCTAAAAGCGCACGCTTATTCAAACAGTTCTATCTTAGTTCTTATAAGCATATTTGGTTTTTTAGCCGCTTTGGTTTTATGTTTTTCTTCCGGAAGTTTTAACTATAACCCCATGATAATTTTTGGATTATTATTTTCGGTATCTTGGATAAGCTATTTTGTTACAGCTTTTATATTTAAAAGGGTTAATTTTGAAATTGAACTACTTGGAATATTTTTAAGTAGCATTGGGATTTTAACGCTCGGTGGCGTTGATATGGGGGAAGCTTATACCCAAATTGCGGCATTGGGAATAGGAATTATATTTTTCAACCTAATTTTATTTATGATAAGAGAGCCTGATTTAGCTATGCGGCTCAGACCTTACATCGCTATCATGGCGGTTATTTTGTTAATTATAAATTTGGTGTTCGGAAAAGTTAAAAATGGTTCGCAAAACTGGATTATGATTGGCCATTTTTCCTTTCAGCCCTCGGAGCTCGTAAAAGTTGCCTTCATTTTTTTTTGGAACATCTACTTTACAGGGCATTCAGACTACAAAAAATTTAACGGGATTTATAATTTTTTCCGGAATATGTATGGGTGCACTAATCTTAATGGGCGATTTTGGAACTGCAAGCGTGTTTTTTATAACGTTTATTTTGATATCTTTTATGCGTTCGGGAAATATAAGAACGGTATTTTTGATTTGCGCTGCGGCAGCTATTGGATTTTTATTTATAATGAAGTTTAAACCTTACATAATAACACGTTTTTCTGCGTGGCGGCACGTTTGGGAGCATATTAACGATACGGGCTATCAACAAACCAGAGTTTTAACCTATGCAGCCAGCGGAGGACTTTTAGGTCTTGGTTTGGGTAAAGGGTGCTTAAAGTATATTTTTGCCGCTCCAAGCGATTTGGTTTTTGGAATGCTTTGCGAGGAGTGGGGACTTATACTTGCAGTGATTATTCTATTTAGCATTGCCTTTTTGGGGATATACTCAAGAAAAGCAAGTGTTAAAAGTAGATCCGCTTTTTATTCCATTGCGGCTTGCTGCGCTTCGGGTATGATAGTTTTCCAGATGATTATGAATGTGTTTGGAGTGGTTGACATTTTACCTCTGACGGGTGTTACGCTACCTTTTGTCAGCCAGGGC
>CAJLZR010000102.1 GCA_905211185.1 uncultured Oscillospiraceae bacterium
CAAGTGGTGCTATCATAACTTTATCTCCAATTAATCAAAAATTTATTTTACATGGTTTCTTAAGTATATTATAATTATATATGAATAAAAAATAAAGCGTGATGCGCTAAAAAACGCTTGAAAGGATGTTTAAATTTTTATGGGAAATTGGTTTGGCGAAATTATGAATTGGTTTACGGTTGAAGGCAATCAGCAAATTTTGTGGACGGTTCTTTCCTGGCTTATGTCAGCCATAGCTTTTGCGGGAACGGTTATGAATGCGGAAAGAAACAAGTGGGGGTTTGTTTTTTGGTTAATTTCTAATTTATATATGAGTGTTAGGTTCTTTGTAATAAAAGAGTATGCCCAGAGTATTTTGTTTTTCTTATACTTTATACTTGCAATCCGTGGCATTTTTTCTTGGACCAAGAAAGAAGAAAGGGAAGAAGCAATCGAGGAACAACTTGCTAAATCCCAAAAAGAAGCATAAATTTGTTTTTGGAAAGTGATTAATTTGGAAGATATTGTTTTACATACCTGTTGTGCACCGTGTTCTGTAAAGTGTATAGATGAGCTTCAAAAAGAGGGGGTTAACCCCCTAATTTATTGGTATAATCCCAATATTCATCCGTATATGGAATATAAAAGCAGGAAAAATACACTGATTGATTATACTAAAGATAAGAATTTAAAGTTAGTTTTGAATGATGAATATGGCCTTAGGAGTTTTATAAACGGAATATATCCGGATTTTTCAAATAGGTGCGAGCATTGTTATAAGGTAAGATTAAATGAAACCGCAAAATATGCGCATGATAACGGTTATAAAGCGTTTTCAACAACGCTTCTGATAAGTCCTTATCAAAAACATGAGCTTATTAAAAAAGTTGCCGAGAAAGCAGCAAAAGATTATGGGATCGAGTTTTTGTACCGGGATTTTAGACCTTATTTTAGAGAGGGTCAAAAGATAGCTCGGGAGCTTGGACTTTATATGCAAAAATATTGTGGATGTGTTTTTAGCGAAGAAGAGAGATATCTACAAAAACAGAAATAATTAAAAATAAGAAGCTATTTCGATTTGTGGACAACACTTATTGTGACAATTTTGCATAGATAGTAGATACGCAAAATAGTTGATAATGTGTTTTGTTTATGTTACAATAGAGTTGAGATATAGATTTTGCAAAAAGGAGTAACTGGATTATGGTTGAAACAAAAAAACTATTACCGTGTGGACAGCTATTAGATGAATCTGAACTCGAAAGTGTTGTTGGTGGCGTTATTTCGGAAGAGGTAGTACGTAGTATGTTTCAGTGGGGATTTGCTTCATGGGGTGTCCATTCCACTTTACGTGGGTTTCATCAAATAGTAAAGCCAGACAGTCCAGTTCTTCTGCGTATTATGTATGGATTTTGTTTATGTTTCATGGGGGGCGAACGGTGGATGGGTAATAGGTGATGCTTTAGCCGATACATTCTCGAGTAGTTGCGAAGAAGATTCTAAAGAATCCGAGCCCTCCAAAAACTCCGAAAAGTTAGAAAACTAAGTTTTATTGTGTTAGGTGTTTTGTATATTAAAACAGTTAATAAGATTCATCGTTTTATCGATGAGTCTTTATTTTTGTTTTTTAATTAGAAATTCAAACGAATAAATTAAAATGCGGACATGTTTTTAGATATTTATTATTTTAATGCGTATTTTAGGGTTGTGTTGCGCAATAAATAAAGGATATTATAATTTTTTTCAATGAGGATAATTTAATGTTTTGATATTAAACTATTTTTTATTATTTTTGCAGTTTTATTGAAAATATTGTAAAGTGTTTTTAATTCGCTTAACTTATTGCACACAACATATATAATTTGAAACAAGTGCGAAAATTTATGTTTTTTAAGGTAATTTACCGCTAACTGACGGCAAGTTCATTTAAAAGACACATAATTTTGTGCGAAATTTTTTATATGGGGGAGTTTATTGTGAAAAAACAGGTATTCTTTAAAAAAGTGCTGCGGGTCTGTGTGCCACATTTTTTGGGGCGTCTTCGATGGTGGCCAGTGCGAAGGAAAGTCAATTTGGCGGTAATGAGAAGTTTTATACGTGTAACAAAGCCATTTTGGAGCACACTCATTCTAAAAAGTTAATGAAGTTACCGATTTGTAGACAAGCTTCCGATTATACTTGCGGCGTTGCTTGTGTACGATCTCTTTTGCGTTATACAAAATATGATTTTGATATTAGAGAGGATAATTTGAAAATAGCGCTGAAAGCCGATGAAGACAATGGCACCAAGTGGTATAACATAGCAAATTATTTAAAAGCTGTTAGGTTAGATGATACCAATCATAAATATTTTGAAGTTGAAAAAAGAGAACATATGACTGTAGAAGATTTGATCAAAGAAATTAAAAAAGGTCATCCGGTTATGTGTGCCATACAAGCTTGGAATTGGGATGAAAATGAACAATACACTATGGACTTGGATTATAGTAAAGAGTGGGAGTGCGGACACTGGGTCATTGCTATCGGATACCTTAGAGATAACATAATATTTATGGATCCTTCTACTGAGGCGAACTATACGTATATTCCAAAGGATAAGTTAGTTGCAAGATGGCATGACTATAATGTTGATGAAAATAACAAGAGATATGATGCCATACAGTTGGGTTTGATTATTAAAATTAACGTCAAAAAGCCGGATGGAGAGAAACATGCAGGACATATATATGGATTAATGTAATAACTTTTTGATTCTTTTTGTAACTGTGTTTTTATATTATTTTTAATTAGTCGGTAAAAACCACGTGATAATTATCACGTGGT
>CAJLZR010000103.1 GCA_905211185.1 uncultured Oscillospiraceae bacterium
GAGAAAGAATTGACAGCAAAACTCGTTTTGGCGTACCGGTTTTAAACAACGAAAAAATTATGTGTAATGAATGCTACAAAAAACAATCAGACCTACTTGGTCAAGACATTGCCGCTCAAAAGTGGTTGGGTCAAAAACCTACACCAAAAAATAAATTATAATCATCAATTATCGAAACACTATATACCATTCAATAAAATTCTTAAAAATGCTTTTTATAAGTACAGTTTAAATATTTGACAAATAATATTTACAGTTTATATCAGCTCAAAGCTGCTTCCTTGGTTTCAGATAGGTAAAAACAATCATTTTATAACATAGTTAAAATAGGAGGAATAAAACGTGGAAAAACACGATAATGATAAAATTCAAAACACAAAAGAAATAAGCAATGATCAAAGTGAACACGTCTCGGGAGGACGTAGAGGACTTTTTTCAAAAATAAATATATTTAACACCTACTGCGATTTTTGCGATTGTAAAATTGACGGAAAAACATGTTTTGGCGTACCGGTTTTGAATGATGAGAAAATCATGTGTAGTGACTGCTACAAAAAGCAATCAAATTTGCTCGGGCAGGACCTTGCAGCGCAAAAGTGGTTGGGAATAAATATTAATAAAAAATGCGCCAATCGAACAAACCCAATATAGAAAACAAATAGCAACCATGGGTATGCATCAGGCGATCATCTGAACACCATGCATATTCCCCTTGATATGGAATTTACAAATCAGATGCTCTAAGTTACGGTACAAACTTATAAATCAGATTAATAATATCAAGATAATACACCTCGCTTAAAATAGTGAGGTGCTTTTGTGTGCGGAAAATCACGTGGCTATTAGATAACTTTTTAAGTATAAATAAAATTTTCATAAATTTGCATAAAAGGGTGCAAAAATCAAGAAATTTGGGATGAATATTGAGGAGGAAAAATTTTATGGAGCTAAGAGGAATAGATGTTTCAAAATGGCAAGGTGTTATTGATTGGCAAAAAGTAAAAAATGATGGTGTGGAGTTTTCGATAATTCGAGAAGGTTGGGGTAAAAAATCGCCAAGTCAGATTGATAAACAATTTAGAGCAAACTATGAAAACGCAAAATCTGTTGGAATGCCAATAGGATGTTATCATTACAGTTATGCAGATAGTGTGCCAGATGCAAAAGCTGAGGCGGAATTTTGTCTGGAAAACATCAGAGGAATGCAATTTGAGTATCCTGTCTGCTTTGATATTGAGGATAGAACAATGCTATCGCTCAGCAACCGTCAAAGAACGGATATTATAAAAACTTTTTGCAGCGAGATCGAAAAAGCAGGATTCTATGCTATGTTTTACTGTAATCTCAATTGGCTTAATAATTATCTTATCAAAGAAGAATTGTTGCTAAAATATGACCTTTGGCTCGCACAATGGAGCCATACCGAGCCCTCTATTTCGTGCGGGATATGGCAGAAATCCGACAAAGGTACAATAAACGGAATAATCGGAAATGTTGACATTGACGTATCTTACAAGAACTATCCCGAAATTATGAAATCTAAAGGTTTAAACGGATTTGGAAAATCAATCCCATCACCAAATACAAGCTATTTTGTTTATACAGTCAAAAAAGGAGATACCTTATGGGCAATTGCCGGAAGGTATCTTGGAAGTAATTCAAAATATAGAGAAATTAAAAACCTGAACGCTTTAAATTCCGATACAATTTACGTTGGTCAAACCTTAAAAATACCAAAGTAAAATATCCTATGTAATCACAATTTATATACCCCACAAAATATTTTTTAAACTATATATTTATTACCGCATATACGGTAAAGTAGCACTACAACCGTATGCGCCATACTGTTGGATTGTATACCTTTGTTTTTCATAAGCCACACAAACGGTATACCGAATATAATAGATTCCTTTACACATTCTAAAATGGCTAACATTGGGTCTACAGTAAATCCGGTTGCGATATGGTTCATAGCATGCGGCAATATCAAGAATATATAAATAGGCACTTGCGCTTTGTAACTTTTAGGCATCTCTTTTTGAAACCAATATACCACCATAGCCAGTGGCAAAAAATGATATGTAATTTCTTCAGACATTGCACCGCTGGAATTAAGCAAGGCATTTAAAATGTTTGGCAAATTCCAAATCCGAGGATCTAAAAAAGCTGTATTTTCCATCAATCATAACATTTATGATTGCCAGCGGTATACCGAAAAATATACCAAATCCGAAAGACTTTAAGGTATTACGGAAATCAAAATTAAATACTTTTTTATCAAATGAGCATTTTCTAAACATACTGCAAGCTGCATAATAACAAACCATATTTTCAATCAACGCTATCGGATTGTGCTCAAGCACAAAAGGGGCAGCGCCCAATATTAATGCTACGACTAAATCCGGCCAACTAAAATGCTTTGTTTTAAATATGTAGTATGTTGCGATTACTATTAATAAAAGATTACATACAATCCACATTCTGTTAGAATAAGACTGATTTTCGGCAAGTATGCTATACTCCGTTGGAATACATAAATTAAGTACAAAAAGTGATAAATACATTAGCAAAAATATTGCCATAAAAATATAAGGTTTGTGATTTTTATAAAACTCTATTTTATTTAGCGCACAAGAAATACTTTTGATAATAAAACTTAGTAAATATTTCAGTGTTATAATCACAGAAAGCAATATTAATGTACCACTAATTGACCTGTCATAAAGTACAAACCTTATAAAGCTCTCAACAATCCAAGAAATTATAAGGCAAGTATCAAAACATATTAGCG
>CAJLZR010000104.1 GCA_905211185.1 uncultured Oscillospiraceae bacterium
TCCTCCTTGGCTTTGCCAAGGAGTTTTTGGACTAACAATATATTAAAAATTAAACTTATTTGGAGTCTACCGAATGCATATGACTAATCAAATCAAGGATTTTGCAACTATAACCCCATTCGTTATCATACCAAGAAACAAGTTTTACAAAGTTACTATTTAGCATAATACCGGCTTTCTCATCAAATATAGAAGTATGCGGATCCCCTAAAAAGTCACTCGATACCACCATTTCGTCGGTATAGCCTAGAATACCTTTCATTTCGTTTGAAGAAGCTCTTTTTATAGTTTCGCAAATTTCTTCGTAAGTCGTTGACTTTTGAAGTCTGCAAGTAAGATCGACAACAGAAACATCAACCACAGGTACTCTGAATGACATTCCCGTAAGCTTACCTTTAAGTTCGGGAATAACCAATCCGCAAGCTTTGGCCGCTCCGGTTGAGGAAGGAATTATGTTTGTGATTGCCGCTCTGCCACCACGCCAATCTTTTGAAGAAATCCCATCGACTGTGTTTTGCGTGCTCGTGGTTGCGTGAACTGTCGTCATAAGTCCTTCAACTATTCCAAAGTTATCATTTATCACTTTTGCAAGTGGCGCCAAACAGTTTGTGGTGCAAGATGCATTTGAAACTATATTCATGGAAGGCTCATATTTATCTAAATTTACGCCGCAAACAAACGTAGGGGTTTCGGAATCCTTGGCAGGAGCAGAAATAACAACTTTCTTAGCTCCTCCTTTTAAATGTGCAGAAGCTTTCTCGCTTGTACAAAACACTCCGGTAGATTCAACTATATACTCTGCACCTACTGTGCTCCACGGAATATTCTGCGGATCTTTTTCGGAAAAAATATTTATCGCTTTGCCATCAACGTAAAGCATGCCGTTTTCGGATCTTATATCACAACCGAGTTTTCCGTGCGCCGTATCGTATTTTAGCATATAAACCATATAGTCTACGTTTATAAAGGGATCATTAATACCGGTAACCGCAAACTCTTCCGGCCTTTCCAAAGCCGCCCTTAAAACCATTCTTCCTATTCTTCCAAATCCATTAATACCTATCTTTACAGCCATAAATACATTCCCTTCAAAATAATTTCATATACTAAGAATATTCAAAAAAAGTGATAAATATTATAAGCTAATCAATTGTCACCGAACGAATTTCGGGCTCCTCTGATTTATCAATTTGTCCATAAGCATCTACCAAAATCAAAAATGCATAAATTCCCAAGAAAAACTCAACCATACCCGAAGATAACGCCACGGCGGTTACTTCTTTGCCCGCAATATACTTTAAAATCACAGGAACACAATGGATAAAGGAAAGTATTATACTCGGAATACCGAAAACAAACAATAGCTTGGAAATATTGGACTTTGAAGCCGTCGAGAATACCTGAGTATTATAAACCAAAAAGAGGGCTAACGCCGCAACTAACGAAACCTCGTAAGGATCTGCGTTATTATTATAAATCGATAGGAAAAGTATCATTGCAAGGCCAAACCAAAGCACGGGACAAAAATTAAAAAATACGGCTTTTGCGATAATATTTTTGCCCGTAAAAAATGTTATTGCAATCAAAACAAACGAGATACAGCACAAAATTGAGAATATGGACATAAATATAGGTTCCCATTCGAAATCATATTTGGATGTATCATTAAAATATGCCGATATACACATAAAAAACGAAATAGACGTCAATAAACTGATTATACCAAGTCCATAATTTTTATTGATACGCATATTTTTCATTCTTATATCTGCTAAGGACATAATCACAATAAAACCTACAAGCGCCACTCCAAATATGCCTAAAAATACAGAAGAATATGCAAAATTCCAATTAAAGACGTCCGAACAAATCTTAAGCGGAACAAACGTTAGCATAAATAATGCTAAAATTAACCAAATGTTTTTTAAGTCAAACTTAATTTTCAATTTTAAAACCTCCTACAAAATGGTACGATAATAAAGACTATCAAATTAAAAACATATTTGAAAAATCTCGTCCATATTTATTGAATATAAAAACATATTTCAAGTTGATAGTTTATATAAATACGCAGTTAAAGTCAATAAACGATGAGTTAAATTTCAAAGATTTTATAAAGGACGTGAGATTTTGAAAGCAATTACAAAAAACAAATTTTTTTTATTACTGGTTCTGCTCATTTGCATGTTGCTACTGCCGTTAATTTCAGTACGAAAAAATAAAGGTGTTGCCGCAAAAGCTGCAAGCCGAAACACAAATCTTTCAAATCATAAAAAGCCTTCTAAGCATTCATATTTTACCGTACTGGATGAACATTCAAATCAAATTATAAAAATTCCCGAAAAAAAATTGCTTTGCGGCACGGTTGCTTCCGAAATGCCGGCAAGATTTGAAAGCGAAGCGCTAAAAGCCCAAGCCGTTGCAAGCTATACATATTTTTGTCACCTCAGAGAAACTAAACCCAAAAACCAAAACTATGATTTTAAAATTAACCCGCAAAAAAGAATAAATTTTATAACCAAAGAGCAAATGCAAAAAAATTGGGGCAGTAACTTCAGTAAATACAATAAAAAAATCAAAAATGCCATAAACGAAGTTTTTCCAAAACGGTTAACATACAAAGGAAAGCCTATTTTTGCGGCCTACCACGCTATGTCCTCCGGCATTACGGAAAAATCTTCCGATATTTTCGGCGGCGAACTTCCGTACCTTGTAAATGTTGAAAGTAAAGGCGATAAACTTGAAAAAAATTATGAAACAAAAACTGAATTTTCGCAGGATGAATTTAAAA
>CAJLZR010000105.1 GCA_905211185.1 uncultured Oscillospiraceae bacterium
TGATACTGTTATAAACTTATGCGATTGCTGGGACGAAAAAACTTTAAAAAATTCTAAGAACGATATTATTAAACTCTGTCAGAAAAACGGTAATCTACATAAAAAATCACAGAACTATTTAAAGGCTTATAAAATTATTGACGATCAAAACAAAATGATATTTAAGAATTCTATTGATTTTAAAAATCTTAGCAAATACTGCGAAGAGCTCCTCGAAAAAATATTTAAAGAAAAATCACTAACGGGATTAGCGCACCAAGCTCTGCGGTTTATTACCTCAATAACTCCAAAAGGGGTATTATCTTTAAACAAAACATTTGATCTAAAATCCTCAAAAATATTCGTGCTTGAAGATAGTTACTTTTTACTTGGGAATTATGTCTTAAAAGCAATAAAAGAAAAGGCAATTAACTTAGGATATGATATAATATCTTGCCCATCGCCATTTGCGCCAAACAGCGAACTCGAAGCACTATTCATACCGGAACTCGGCATCTCGTTCGTGCTTAAAAACAAAAACGATTGCGAAGAATTTATCGAAAATTCAAAATGTGAATGCAAAAAAATATCATTAAAAAAATTTATAAATAAAGAATTAATAGAAAGCCACAAAAATCTTCTTAATTTTAACAACCGAATATGTAGCGAATTTTTAAATGAAGGAATAAAGTATTTGAGTAACGCTTTATCCATACATGATGAAATTGAAAAATATTACAAATCTGCAATGGATTACTCAAAAGTAAACAAAATAGCAGATAACTTAATATCTGCTATTTTGTAAAAACTTAATTTTAACCAAAAAGGCTATCGTTCAAAGGATTATAATTTTTCAACAATTTGTAAGTATCTTTAGTAATAATCCCCATTCCATACAAACCTATTCCGATACCAACACCCATACCTAATATGTCAACCATAAATTTTGCTCCTGAAGCAAAAATACTCCACCATGGCTGGAAACCAGACGTTTCATCTTTCTTAATTGTATCGCTCATAAACTAATTCTCCTTAAAAAAACTTTTTTTGAATCGCATCGCGAAAGTCACAAAAATCCTTACGTGCACTATCGAGGAACTTAATTATTAAACAAAATCCACCAAAAGCTTGAAGTGCTCCAAAAATCATAGTAATTATACCTCCTATAAATTTAATAGAAACTGCCTAGTGCCATAATACCACTTTTTTCAAAAAATTACAAGCCTTTTAAAAAAATTATAAATTTATTTTTTGAGAAACAGTTTCCAGTTTATCATAATTACCATTAACATACCAAAAACCGAACAAAACTTCAACGCCCGTGGCTCTATGATATACCGAAGGAGAAATGTTTTTCGGTACGTTCCCAATATGCGCATTCCTTCCTCTTTTGAAAATTAAAAGTTCTTCTTCAGTCAAAATATCTTTTATACTTTCGAAAAGCTCAGACTGTGCGCTGCAGCAAACATTTTTAACTTTTACCTCGTTTAGGTTTCCTATACTGCCGCCTACATTACAAATGATTTTGCTCCTGACAATCAATTCAAAAACAGCATCACCTATAAAAGCTAATTTTTCCAAATTCAAATCTTGCGGAAAATCAAAATTTTTTTCTTTAAAATCCATATTCTTAAATTATCCAACCTATTCGTAAAAATCGAACTCTATCTCGCCGACTTTTATAGTATCGCCTGAATTTACTCCTGCATCTTTCAAAGCCTGTGTTATACCAAACTTATTTAAAGCATTTTGAAAATAGCACATGGAATCATAATCTTCAAAATTTACTCTATCAATAAGCCTACTAAGTAGCCCTGACTTTACTTCATATACTCCATTTTTGCCGACAATACTTATATTGTCATCTTTGCGCACCAGTTCTTCATAATCGGTTTCCGGGCTAAAAAGCTCGAGCGGAGGCAATAAATCTAAATGACGCACAACTGCATTTAAAAGCTCTTTTATACCGCTCCGAGTGGCAACAGAAACGGGGAAAAACTCATACCCTTTTTCGGTAACATAGTTTTTAAACTTTTCAATATCTTCGGGCGATGCCAAATCACATTTATTACCCACAACCAACATCGGGCGCTCGGATAATTTAGAACTAAATTTAACAAGCTCATCATTTATTATATCAAAATCTTTGCAAGGATCTCGCCCTTCAATCCCCGATATATCCACAACGTTTATAAATAATCTGCACCTTTCAATATGCCGCAAAAATTTATAACCAAGCCCCACTCCCTGCCATGCACCTTCTATAAGTCCGGGAATATCCGCCATAACGAACGATTTTTCATCACTGTACTTCACAACTCCTAAAATTGGCGAAAGTGTTGTAAAGTGGTAATTAGCTATCTGTGGTTTAGCCTCGCTGACGACCGAAAGAATAGAAGATTTCCCGACATTTGGATAGCCGATAAGCCCAACATCTGCCAAGAGTTTGAGCTCCAAGTTTACCTCGAGCTCCACCCCTTTTTCACCGGGCTTTGCAAAATTGGGAGTCTGCTTAACAGGTGTTGCAAAATTCATATTTCCTGCTCCGCCTCTGCCCCCTTTTAAAATAACTTTGGGTTCATCGGTTGATATATCGGCAATTATTTTTCCGCTTTCAGAATCTTTTATCAAAGTGCCTTTTGGCACTTTGATAACTAAATCCTCACCACTTTTTCCTGCCCTTCTGCACGAGGCTCCATTTTGACCATTCTGCGCATAAAACTTTTTCTTATATCTAAAATCTATAAGTGTGTTGCTATCTTGATCAACCTCAAAATAAACATCTCCGCCTTT
>CAJLZR010000106.1 GCA_905211185.1 uncultured Oscillospiraceae bacterium
GTGAGAGGCCGGAGTCTTAACCGCTTGACCAACGAGCCAAATGCGAAAGAGAAGTAAAAGTATTGTAGCATAGAAGCGAATGAAAATCAACGAAAGCAAAAATATAATTTTTCTCTACCTATTGACCACCTCACCGCCGCATTATTGACAAACCAAGAAATTCATGGTATAATGAACATGTAATTTTTGATGAGGAGGTCTCCATATGATTGATAGTCTTATAAATAGTAAATTTAATATGCACCATCATAGATGGAGATTACACTTAAGTTAGCACGTTGCCAGCTATCATTAGGTGTAATCTTATAGTTTACTTTTCAGAAACTAGGGAAATAAATCTATGATGGCTGATTTAAAACATATAAATTAAAAAATCAGCTTGATTCTTAAAAATAGATTCGAAGCTGATTTTTCTTTTGCCCAAATTTATTTTCCTAAAAATACAATTTGAAAATATAAAGGAAAATATAATATGAAAAATAAAATAATACTAATAATTACATTTTTAATTCTTTTTGCTTTTGGAGCAAGCTCCGTAAATGCGGAAAATAATCAAGAAATTGTTGTAGGACTTGATATAAACGTACCACCAATGGGATTTTTAGATTCAAATGGCAATATAACGGGGTTTGATATTGATCTTGCAAAAGAAACTTTTAAAGTTTTAGGAAAAGAAATAACTTTTCAGCCTATCGACTGGGACTCTAAAGAGCTTGAGCTCAGTACAGGCAAAATTGATGTTATTTGGAATGGTTTATCATACACGCCCGAAAGAGCAAAAAATATGCTACTTACTAAAACCTATATGCAAAATAATCAAGTTTTTATAGTGAAAAAAGGCTCCGGAATCTCAGATATTTCGGACTTAAATCAAAAAACAGTTTGCGTTCAAAAAAGTTCAAGCGGTGAAACGGCACTTAAAAATAGTGATGTCGGCAAAAATTTTAAAAACATAACTACGCTTGAAAATATGGTAAATTGCCTTAGCGAAGTCCGCCTCTTAAAAACAGACACAACTCTGGCCGATGAAGTAACCGCAAGATATTATTTAGCTAAAAATAATCTTGAATCGGAATTTGAAATTTTAAGCGATCCTTTATCGACTGAAAATTACGTAGTGGCCGTAAAAAATGGAAATGAAACGTTAAAAAATGAAATTGAATATGGGCTTACTAAAATAATAGAAAACGGCGTAGCAGAAAATATTTCAAAAAAATGGTTTGGAAAAAATATAATTTGCTTTGAAAATGCCGAACAAACGTCCAGCAACTCTAAAAATAAAAATGATAGCTTCCAAACACAGCTGCTCGGCGGTCTGCTGGAAACACTTAAGCTATTTATTGTCTGTTTTATACTTTCATTTCCAATTGGCATAATACTTGCTTTTTTACGAAAATTTGGACCTTTAAAGTTTTTAATAGATATTTATACGAATATAATGCGAAGTACCCCCCTACTTCTTCAAATATTTTTTATGTTTTACGGACTTCCCATAATGTTTCCAAACTTAAAAATTACCGATAGATTTTTAATCGGTGTAACATCATTTGTTTTAAATTATGCTGCATATTTTACAGAAATTTTCAGAGGAGGACTAAAATCAATAGACAAAAATCAACTTGAAGCCATTAAGGTACTGCAAATACCAAAATTTACCGCAATATTTAAAATTATTTTACCGCAAATGTTTAAAGTGTGTTTACCATCGGTTTGTAATGAAACTGTAAGTCTTGTCAAAGATACCGCTTTAATCTTTTCGATAGGAATCGTGGAGCTATTAACAAGTGCCAAAAGCATAGTAAATGAAACCGCCAATATTACGGCGTACATAGCGACTTTTTTAATATATTTAGCCATTTGCACTACCATAAATCTAATATTTAAGTGGGTAGAAAATAAACTCAAATTTGAATAAAGAGAGGAAAAAACTATGACTGCTATAAAACTAAGGAATTTAACAAAAAAATTTGGTAACAATATGATTTTTAAAAATTTGAATTTAGATATAAACACAGGAGAAATCATTACTATCATAGGGGATTCCGGTAAAGGTAAGACCACTTTGCTTCGATGTCTTGCAGGACTTGAAAAAATTGATAATGGCACAATTGAGATATCTGGCAAAAAACTGGTGAAAAACGGAGAATATGCACCTTTCAAAACGCAAAAAGAAATTTTAAAAAATATAGGGATAGTGTTTCAAAACTATGGCCTTTTTCCAAATCTAACAGTAGGAGAAAATTTGGGAATGATTTGTAAGGATAATGAAAAGATAGATGAATTTCTAAGAAAATTCGAACTTATTGAAAAGAAAAGTTTATATTTTGCAAATTTATCCGGCGGGCAAAAGCAAAGAATTGCTATAATACGAACTTTACTTTTAAATCCCCAAATTATACTTTTTGATGAACCAACTTCTGCACTTGATAATAAAAATCGGGGTAAAATTGTAGAATTAATTGACAATCTAAAAGAACGCGGATTTGCTATTATGATTGTTACCCACGATTTTAAATTGATAAGTAATCTTGACTGCAAAATTTTTGATATAAACAATTATTAATCCAACCACACCTAATAATCATCGTTTACGGCATGGACTACCAAGGTATCTAATCCTGTTTGCTTCCCATGCTTTCGTGCATCAGCGTCAGTTAGAGCCCAGTAGATCGCCTTCAGGGATCAAATATAGAAAAGCGAATAAACAAAAGCTCCCGCCAACTAAA
>CAJLZR010000107.1 GCA_905211185.1 uncultured Oscillospiraceae bacterium
CTTTTAAAACCACCGAAACGATGGTTTCCGATTTGCCTACCGCCGATAGAGAGCTTTTAAAAAAAGGGATAAGCGTTGGAAGTCGTGAGGAGCTTTCAAGAATTTTGGAAGATTATTGCAGCTAATATAAAAAACACATGGTATAGATTTCATCTGTATCATGTGTTTTTATATACAAAAAATATGTTTTTGGTGAAAGCACGTTTTTGCAGTTAATTTTTTTATGAGTTTCTAAAGAATATTCGTTATTGTTGGCATTTCGGAATCTTTAAAATTTTCAAGCATGCTTTGCGCTTTTTTACACTCTACTTTCAAGTTAGTTTTTTCGTTTTCATCAAAACTTTTAAGTATGACGTTTATCGAGCGGACAGATTCATCTATTTCTTCTAGCATTTCGTGGTGTACAAATGTTGCGAGGGTTTCGTTTTGATTATTCCAGAATTTTTCTAAATTTTCGGCATTTACTTTGGAGTTTTCATAGTCGTTGTTTTCGATTTGGTTTTGTATTTCTGAAATGTATGATAAGGCCGTTTCGGAAGTGTTTTCTATATAAAACAAAGAACCTATGCAAGCTGCAACGGAAATAAAAGCTAAAATAAGCGCACCTATAACCTTTTTCATGTGTTAATCTCCTTTTTTATGATACTAAATTTTTTGGATTTATTTGCCGTCATTAAAAATACGTCATCGGGTTTTATATTTTGTTTTTTAAGGGTTTCGGTAAGCCAATTCATATCGAGTCCACACACATGAAGCGAGGATTCTGCAATGGTTCCGTCGCTTATTATAATTGTTTCGATATCTGGGTCCTCGGTTTTTACTTTTAGCGTTTCGGCCGTTGGCGGGGATTGAGCCGATTTTGGCATAACGCTCAAGTTTCCGTTTGTTTCCATAACCGCAAACCATACGTCATCTACCGAAAAAACATTTGCTTGGCGAAGCTGCTCAAATAAATCTTCAGTGCTTATTCGCAGGTATTTAAGCGCTTTTTGGTTGATTTTTCCTTCATAAATCACAACAATTGGCTTGCCGCATATAAAGTGCCGTATTTTTGAATTTTTGAGCATTAAATAAGAGATTAGTATCTCGGAGCAAATCAGTATTGCAATGGGGATTAAACTGCTAAGAAGTGGCTGCGCTGTATCTCCCATTGGTATAGCTGCTATGTTTGAAATCATAATGGTTATAACAAGTTCCGAAGTTTGAAAATCGCTTATTTGCCGTTTGCCCATCATTTTCATGGCGAAAATTATTATAAGATAAAGTATTAAGGACCTTATAAGCGCAACTGCCAAAGTAAATCACCCTTTATATTTTTATTATTCGGTATTATTATTTTGTATTTCAGGGCTTTTTATACATCTTTCAAATACCGATTTTATAGGATTTTTAGGCATATTGAAAAAAGAGATGATAAAAGCTATAATTTAATTATGGCTTTACTTAGTTTACGTTGGATGTGATTAATGTTGATTTCTTGGAATGAACTTCCCCAATATATGAAAAACGAAGAAGTAAAAAGATATTATAATATTTTAAAAAAGCGAAAAGGTGCTCTTATTTTAAAACGGCTTTTTGATATTGCGGTATCCTTACTTCTAATAATTTTTTTGCTGCCTTTTTTGCTGATAATAGCTTTGATTATAAAAATAGATTCTCCCGGTAAAGTGATTTTTGCGCAAGAAAGAATAACAAGATATGGCAAAAAATTTAAAGTTTTAAAATTTCGTACAATGGTTGAAAATGCGGAAAAACTGGGCGCTAAAGTAACAAAAGATAATGACCCGAGAATAACAAGAGCTGGGAAGTGGCTCAGAAAGCTTCGAGCAGATGAATTCCCTCAAATTTTTAATATTTTGAGCGGTGAACTTTCGTTTGTGGGAGTTCGGCCCGAAGTTACCAAGTATGTTAAAGAGTATTCGCCCGAGATGTATGCAACGCTTCTTTTGCCGGCAGGTGTTACTTCAATGACGAGTATCCTTTACAAAAATGAAGCCGAGCTTTTAAAAAACGCCGATGATCCCGATTCGGTTTATATAACCGAGATACTTCCCGAAAAAATGAAGTATAATCTTGAATATATAAAGAATTTCGGATTTTGGTATGACATAAAAATAATGATAAAAACAGTTTTTGCGGTGATAAAGAAGTAGGGCGGCAAAAGTACAGATATAATTTTAAGCATATGAAAGTTACTATAAAAAAATAAGGAGAGCACAAAATGAGTTATAATATAAAATTTTCACCACCTGATATTTCCGAAGAAGATATAAGCGCCGTCACGGAAGTTCTGCATTCAGGCTGGATTACAACAGGCCCCAAAACAAAACTTTTCGAAAAAGAAATAGTTTCCTTTTGCGGTGCAGATAAAGCAGTGGCGCTAAATTCCGCCACGGCGTGCCTTGAGATGACTCTAAGGCTTTTAGGAATTGGCCCCGGAGATGAAGTTATAACCAGCGCCTATACTTATTCTGCCTCTTGCAGCGTAATATGCCATGTTGGAGCAACGCCCGTGCTCGTTGATACCGCAAAAAATTCTTTCGAAATGGATTATGAAAAGCTAGAATCGGCGATTACTCCGAAAACAAAAGCAATAATTCCCGTAGACCTTGGCGGAGTAATGTGTAACTACAAAAAAATATTTGAAGTGGTAGAAAATAAAAAATCGATTTTTAAGCCCTCTAACGATATTCAAAAAAAGATAGGCAGAGTTACTGTCTTGGC
>CAJLZR010000108.1 GCA_905211185.1 uncultured Oscillospiraceae bacterium
GCAATCGAAAAAACATACTCGAAAAAAGGGGCAGAAACAGTAAAAATCAACTGCGCCGCAGCTGAAGCCGGCATGCAATCGGTTAAAAAAGTAGATATCCCAAAATCATGGAAAACCGTCGAAGAAAGCCAAGAGCAGTATAATAAACCTTTTGACGAAAACTCAGAACTCGGTAAATTTTTAGAAAATATCGCAATGCCGATAAACAAACGCCGGGGTAACAACTTGCCCGTTTCAGCATTCTTAAATTATGCGGACGGAAAAATTCCGCTTGGCACATCAGCTTTCGAAAAACGTGGAACTGCAAACTTTGTGCCAGAATGGATACCGGAAAACTGCATACAATGCGGATTTTGCTCATTTGTCTGCCCACATGGAGTTATCCGCATGGCAGCGCTTACGGACGAGGAACTTAAAAACGTCCCAAATGTTATGTCTTCTAAAAAAATGATAGGTTTCCCCAACTTAAATTTTGCAATAATTGTTTCTCAAAAAGATTGCACAGGTTGCGAAAATTGTGTTTTTGTATGCCCCGGAATCAAAGACAATAAAGCACTTAAAATGGTTAAAAACACAAATGAAAATAAAGTTCAAGAAACCTTTGATTACTGCAATAAATTAAAAATCAAGCCCGAGATTTTTGAAAAATTCAAAGAAACAACCGTAAAAGGTATCGGATTTAAAAAAGAACTTTTGGAATTTTCGGGAGCCTGTGCGGGCTGCGGCGAAACTCCATACGCAAAACTTGCGGTGAATCTTTTCGGCGATAGGATGATTATCGCCAATGCAACGGGTTGTTCTTCGATTTGGGGCGGTTCTTTCCCTTCTTCTCCATATACGGTAAATGACGAAAACAAAGGTCCCGCATGGCAAAACTCGTTATTTGAAGATAATGCGGAATTCGGGCTCGGAATAGCTTTGGCGAAAACTTCTCGCCAAAAACCAATCGTTTCGGCAATAAAAGAATTGGCAAACAAAACAGAGAATACCGAATTTGAATCTTTATGCCAAAACTATATCGAAACAATAAATAATTCTTCCGATAATTTAATCAGCTCAAAAAAATTGATAGAATATTTAGAAAAAAATAAAAAAGCGTTTGAAAAAAGTGAAAATTTAACAAACTATATTCTAAATAACAAAAACGATATAAACACAAAATCTATTTGGATGTTCGGCGGAGACGGTTGGGCTTATGATATCGGATTTGGCGGGCTTGATCACGTTATAGCGTCGGGTAAAAACGTAAATATTTTAGTGTTCGATACGGAAGTATATTCAAATACCGGAGGGCAAGCTTCAAAAGCGACCCCTGAAGGCGCAGTGGCTCAATTTGCATCTTCCGGTAAGAAAACTCCCAAAAAAGATTTGGCGGCAATAGCTACATCCTATGGCTATGTATACGTTGCAAAAGTTTCGCTCGGCGCTAACTTTAACCAATGTATACGTGCATTTACGGAAGCCGAAAGCTATAATGGCCCTTCCATAATAATAGCCTATGCGCCATGCATTAACCACGGCATAAAAGGCGGCATGAAAAACAGCTTACTTTCAGCCAAACAAGCGGTAGAATGCGGTTATTGGAATCTCTTTAGATTCGACCCAAGAAAAAAGGAAGCGGGAGAAAATCCAATGCAAAAAGACAGCAAAGAACCCACTTTACCCACAAAAGAATTCTTTTCCGCTCAAAATAGATTTAAAAATTTAAACAAATAATTTTTTTGATAAAGTATTGCATTATTGTTTTTAATATGTTATAATGTGGTTAATACCGATTGGTACCATTGGTATTAGTAGCTGAGAGGGGGGCATAAAACTGCGAATTTTAAGCGAGCGTTTTCTCTTGCACTATCTTCCCTAATTTCTTTAAACGCCGTAGGCGCACTGCCGAACACCTCTTACGCGGCAAGTAGCGACGCAAAACTCTCAAGCAATCAATAAAGAAACGGATAAAAAAATAGCAGAACTCCAAGAGCAAATTAGAGAGCTGAGCAAAAAAGTAGAGAACAATGATTTTAAAAAACAGCTCAAGACTCTCGAAGATCAAGTAAAAGATTTGGAAAAACGTGCGAAAAAAGGTGCAAAAAACAAAAAGTTGGATATGAAAATCCACGATCAACAAGTACGTGGATTTTTAAACGTTTTGCAAAATTTAAAAACAATAGCACTTGTAGGCGCCGTCGGACTTTGCGCCGGAACATTTTTCTCAATTATCACCAGCCTTGGATTAATTGCAGCGACACTAACTGTTTTGCTTTCGGGTTTGGGCGTTTCATCAATTACAGCATGGATTTATTACCTCAAGGGATATGTCCAAGTATCGTAGGGTTTCCTATCAATTCAAAGTTAGAAAATCCAAATCGAAAAATCCTATAGTTTACCCAAAATATTTTAAATTATAAAAAGGAGAAATTAGAATGAATTTCAAAAAATTAACAGCAGTAACATTAGCATCAGTTTTTGCTTTGGGAGCATCTTCTAGCGCACAGCCGAAAGCAGCTGCCGCATCAGAAAAAAGTGAAGTGGTTGTAGCCATTGACGCCATTAAGAAAGAAATGAAAACAAATAGGGAATTAAAAGAAAAAATTGAAGAATTGAAAAACGAGAACAAAAGCTTAAGAAAAGAATCAGAAGCCAAGAAAACCTCTTTTCTTGGCATGATTGGCAACCTTGTTAAATATGTGGGAGGAATTGTTTTACTCGCAGTAGC
>CAJLZR010000109.1 GCA_905211185.1 uncultured Oscillospiraceae bacterium
ATAATAGAGTCCATTTTTCTTTCTAGTTCTGTTAACTGGTCGTCAATTGTTTTTTTAGGCATAGTTCTCAACCACCTTTTCAAAATTAATTTTTCATATTTGAGTTTTTATAGGCTTTGTTCACCCCTTACCAAGCTTGATTTCGGTTTTAGAATTTCCTAAATTCTAAAAATAGCTTGCTGTCAGTAGACATATTATTTTGCATAGCGTCAAGTGATTTTGTTAAATTTTATCAAAAATTGTTATGAGTTAAGATAAATAACAGCCGTGAATCCAAAAGGTATCAAGATTATTTCACATATTGTTTTGTCTTTTATGTAAATAAAAAAGTTGATTATCGGGTAATGGGCAATAGCGTGAAGTTTTATAAGCGCTTTGGGCAAACCTTATATTTAATAGGATTACAATCACCTGTAATATTTAAAATTTTTAATTTATTATTTCATATTCGAAAAGTTCGCCCCATTTTGCGCAAGTTTTTACCATTCTGTCAAGTATTTTGTGAATCATTTTTAAATACTTATCAAATTTATGACTTAACGTATATTCGCCAAATATTTCAACTTTATCGGCATCACATTCAAAACTTAACAAATCCCAGAAAGCATCCCAGTTTTTTCCATACCAATCGGGGAAGTCAAAAGCCTTCCTGATTCTTTCATGAATCTCTAACAGAGATTCACAACCCGTTAGATCTAATTTTACTATTTTAGGTATTTCGTTAAGCCTTTTCAATTTTTTTTCCATAATTATTCTCTCCTTAAATTATTTCATAAAATATTTCATAGTGATCATACGTTACAAATATTAATCCGTCATTTGACCAAAGTAGCCTATGTTTATTGCGTTTGCCTTCATAATAATTTATATCTGCTTCGTACCAGATTCTGTCCGGTTTATCCGGTAGGTGCTTATTTTCATTTTGATACACTCCTCTAGTTATCATTTTTCCGGGTGCGAATTTTTTAGGTGATTTTCCCCGTTTCCAACCCAAATTGCTTATTGCTTGTTCCGAGACATAATAATCCGGTAATTTGCCATAATACTTTATCCAAAAGTCGGCTCCGTTTTCCCCGTCTTTGGTTGCATTTCCCGATACAATCGCTTCTAAAGGTATCAAAGTGCATTTGCAGTGCGTATGTGCGGGAGGCTTCAAAATGTTTTCATCGCTTAAACCATATATTTTTCCGTTTTGTTCTAAACAAATAGAGCAGGTTGTGTTTGTGATATTTGCGTGCCAATGCTTAAAGTGTATACTCGGAACAGTCCAAGGGTCATAAGTATCATCCAAGTTTTTGTAAAGAAATCCTAAGTTTTTTTGAGCGCCGCATAGCCATAAATTTTTTTAATATCCATATTTTAACCTCCGTATTATAAAAAAGTCCTCCTATAATACGGATTAAAAGGGATATAATTTGCCTTCTCGAGTGCAATTTTTTCAAAAATTTACATCATAAACAAACAAAAAAGCCGATTACACAGTAACCGACTAGTTTTGACAATGGTACGCCCGGAGGGATTCGAACCCCCGACCTTTTGGTTCGTAGCCAAACACTCTATCCAGCTGAGCTACGGGCGCATATATCACATGTGTTTAGTCTATCACAAAATGATATATGCGTCAAGTGTAAAAAAACCTGAATTTGTTATTTTTAAACTTACCCCTCTTTTATTTTTTTAATTGCATTCTTTTCAAGCCTTGATACTTGCGCCTGACTTATTCCTATTTGTTTTGCTATTTCCGTTTGTGTTTTTCCTTTTAAAAATCTGAGCGATAAGATATTTTTTTCTTTGCTGCTTAACTTTTTAATAGTTTGTCTTACAGAAATTTCGTATATCCAGCTCGTGTCAGTATCACTACTGCTAACTTGATCCATAACATATACCGTATCGCCTTCTTTATCCGCAAAGACCGGTTCTTGGAGTGATAGTGGTTCAACTACCGATTCGAGCGATAGAATAACATTTTCCTTAGGGATTTTCATTTCTTCGGCTATTTCTTCAATAGTTGGTTCTCTGTTATTTATTCGTGTTAAATGTTCTTTCACTTGCATGGCTTTATAAGCGGTATCTTTTAAAGATCTGCTCACCCTAATAGGATTATTATCACGAAGATACCGTCTTATTTCACCGATTATCATAGGCACCGCATAAGTTGAAAATCTAACGTTTTGATTTATATCAAAATTATCTATTGATTTTATCAGACCGATGCAACCGATTTGGAATAAATCATCTGGATTTTCCCCTCTGTTTGCAAATTTTTGGATAACGCTCAGTACCAGTCTTAAGTTGCCGTTTATTAATTTTTCACGAGCTTTTTTATCTCCGTTTTTTATGAGCTTTAAAAGCTTGTTTTTTTCCTTTTCCGTAAGAGTTTTTAGTTCGGAAGTATTTATACCGGATATTTTAACTTTTTCATATTGCATTTTCATAGCCTCCGATAAAAATAATCTTAAATATAATTTATTATCGGAAGATATCTGTTTTTTAATTCACGAATGTGCAGTTAATTTTTTAAAATTTTAAGCATAGTAATTTTATATGCTAAAAAATTTAAAATAAGAGGTGAATGGCAAGTGGGAGCTTGTTTTTTTATTTCGAAAATAAAACGTGCGTTGCGGCTTGGATTTGTTGGATTTTTGATTTTTTCTGTTTTTTGCGTGCCATC
>CAJLZR010000110.1 GCA_905211185.1 uncultured Oscillospiraceae bacterium
CGCCTTCCATAGTAATGGCGGTTGGCGATGAATATAGAGAAGCTATAGATAAGGAGTATGCGGCGAGGTTTTTGTTGCTTAATATGGATAAAAAGAATTATTTTGAAGAACGTGGCGACTTTTTTACCGAAGATAAATTTCCTCTAAAAATTGAGGCGCTAAATGCTGATAGAGAAAATTCAAAAATGATGTTTGCGGTGCAGAAACTGAAAACACTAAACATTATGGTCCATATTTTGGGTGCTTCCAGATATAATTTTATTATCAAGGATTATCAAGGTGAAAACAGAGAGATAATTTTTCTTTCCAATTCAGCGGAAGAAAACAGCGCACAATTTTTTTCTGATCCCGAAGCTGTTAAAGAATATGGCGTAACAGGCTTAACCACCCGTTTGGATCGAGAGGGAAGTATGGATTCTGATTACGGAGCCCTTAAACTTAAAATAGAAGCGCGAGAAGGAATATTTGAGTATGGATCAACCTTTTTTTGCGATAGGATAGAAGATCCATATGTTATTGATGAGCTTAACTCGAAACTTGATAAAGAATATGCTGATAAATTAGAAAGAATTCTTTATTTTGATATAGGTGTTAAAGATAGAAATGGAGAAAAGTATACCGAGTTTAAAGGCGGAAAAGTTAAGGTTTATGTTGAAATCCCGAATGGCTGGGATAAAGACGAGGTGCTTGCTTTATTTGTAAGAGCTTTGGGTGACGAAACTTTTACCGATACCCAAAAGTTGGAAGTTATAGATGGGGTTACTTATTTATCATTTGAAATAGATCATTTTAGTAAGTATGCTTTATTTGACCCTAATAAAGAAGAAAATGAGCATCATGAAAATAACGAGCACAATGAGTCAGATCCCGAAGAAGAAAATGGCATCGAAATAAATAATGAAGAAAGCAGTGAAAATAATTTTTTAAGTACCGGAGATAAAATTCTTATTTTGTGTACCGCCTTGATTTTAGTTATGATTATAAGTTTGGGTTGCATGGCGTTTTTATTCCGTGAACCCGGTAAAAGATTTAAAAGGTAATTGATTTAATAAAAGATAATTTTCATACGTTAATTGTTGATGTTTGAAATATAATTATGTATGAACATTGGTGAAAAGCGATTTTTGCAACAAACTGGATTTTATAAATTGTAAAACAAGAAAGTTTTTGTGGCAATAATCGCTTTTATATGTTACTATATGAGTTGGCGGAGCTACATTGGCAACGTAAATAATCAAGGGGGAATATCAAAATGGAAGAAACAAAATCAAAAAAGAAAACAAGCAAAGCTTTAATTTTGACTATGTCAGTATTTGTCGTTTTATGCGCATTGGTTTTTGGGTTTTTTGTATTATAGAAATTCGGTTCGCCCTTTTGAACGTAGTGAATATATAAAAGAGGTAATAGTTCAAAACGATGATTTTAATAATTTGGTAGATGACTTTTTAGATAAAGTTTCTTCGTATAAAGGAACTCAAGAAGACACAGAAAAAGTCGAAGCCAGTGCAGATAAAATCACCAAGTTTGTTTCCACACTAAAAGAGAAGCTGGGCCCAAGGGTTGGAGATGATTCAAAAGAGCATTATGAAAAAATGATGGCTGCATATGATAAGTATTTGGAAGCTGTTGAAATGTATAAAAAAGTTGTCCCTAAAATTCTAAGTGATGAAAGGGCACAGCAAATGCATGAAGCGCAGCTTAAGCTTATGGAAGCGCAAAAAGACATGAAGAGTCTGTAAATTGTTTGATTAGTGGGTTGTTTTGTTTGAATTTTTCGAATTTAAGTCTTTATAAAATTATTTTGATAAATTTTGTTTTAATGATTTTTTGGCATTTGATAGTTTTGGTAATTTGCCGGAGTTTGCCTCGTTCGTTTTTTAATTGTAAACGTTTTTCTTATAGGCCGCACAAATGGGAGCAAAACGGAAAATTTTATGTTAAGTGGCTTAAAATTAAAAAATGGAAAGACCGCCTGCCGCAGTATGTGGCGACAGGTGGTTTTTCCAAGCGTCGATTAGAGTCGTTTGAAAAAATAAATAAAGAATATATTGGGATGTTTATTTCCGAAACTTGCAGAGCCGAGTGGAATCATTATGCCTGTTCTTTATATTTTATCGTGTCTCTTTTAATCAATGATTGGCCATATTCATTGATTTTTTCCTTGATACCGGTTATTGCGAATTTACCATTCTTTCTAATTCAGCGTTATAATAGATTGCGTCTTATGAAATTTAGTAAAAAAATATAGAACTATACGAGCGCAAACAGTTAAAACTTCAGTAAGATGTGTTGTGCCGCAAATATCTTGTTGATTTTTTAGAAATTTATGTTATAATAATTTTGTAGTGGAGAGGTGTCCGAGCTGGCTTAAGGAGCACGATTGGAAATCGTGTAAGTCGTTAAAGCGGCTTCGGGGGTTCGAATCCCCCTCTCTCCGCCATTCCGATACGGAAACCTAGATACAATGTAGTTTTTATGTAACGATTACTTCTGAACTTTTAAAGTAATCGTTACATATTTTTAGTTTGGGGTGCAAAATTTAAGCTGGGGTGCAAATTTGTAACGATTTATAGATTCGACAGGTTTCCTTATG
>CAJLZR010000111.1 GCA_905211185.1 uncultured Oscillospiraceae bacterium
TATGGGGCTTATATATTCCAAAGCGTCTACGACCTCTGAGGCACATTCGTTTTCTGTTAAATATTCTTTTATTGCCTTGGCTGCGCTCATGTGCCCGCCGCCGGTAGATGCAGATAAAATTATAATTTTCAAATTTTTACCTCTTTATTTTTTAATTTAATTTCCTTTAAACCAAGTATGGTCTTTTCGGTTAAACGGTAACCTCTTGAAAAATTTTCCGCCGTCATACGCTTTTTACCCTCAATTTGTACTTCTAAAAGCTCAAGCGAAGTGTTCCTGCCGCACCCTACAATTAAAGGATTTGTGAAAAGAATTTTTCCCGGAGTACTTGAATATTTATTTGAGATTTTGGATTTATATATTTTAAAATTTTTCCCTCGTAAAAGAGTGTGCGCTATGGGCCAAGGGTTTGCGCCACGAATTAAATTGTGTATTTCCTGGGCGCTTTTGTTCCAATCTATATCGCCGGTTATTTTGTCAAGCGGGGGAGAAAGAGTTGCTTCTTCGTCATTTTGTTTTATTCTTTCTAAGTTTCCGGCTTCTAACTCCTTTATGGTTTTTATAAGCAACTGTCCGCCTAAAACGGAAAGCCTTTCTTTAAGTTCGCCCGATGTTTCATCGCCATTTATGAATATTTTATCTTGCAGAAGAATATCGCCTGTATCCAAGCCCTCGTCCATAAACATGGTGGTAATGCCGGCAGTGGGATCTCCGTTTATTATGCTCCATTGGATCGGTGCGGCGCCTCTGTATTTGGGGAGCAGTGAACCGTGTACATTTATACAACCGTATTTTGGTAAGTTAATTATGTTTGAGGGCAAAATTTTTCCGTACGCCACAACCACTATTAAATTTGGATTTAACTCTTCAAAAAGTTTTGTTGTTTCTTCTGTTTTTAATTTTTCCGGCTGAAAAACTTTTATGTTATTATCTTGAGCGAAAACTTTTACAGGTGGGGGAGTAATTATTTGCTTTCTGCCTTGGGGTTTGTCCGGCTTTGTGAAAACAGCGCAAACGTCATAACCTTCGTTTATAAGCATTTCAAGCGAAGGAATTGCAAATTCGGGTGTCCCCATAAAAACAATTTTTAGTTTATCTTTAATACGTTCCAATTTTTTCATCCTAACAAATTATTATTTTGATTTTTCTTCGTAATATTCTTCCAAAGTTAGATTGTTCTCAAAAATGTATTTTGCAAGATCTTTACCGACATATCGTATGTGCCAAGGTTCAAACTTCATTTCGGCTATTGCTTCTTTACCTTTTGGGTATCTTAAGATAAATCCAAATTTATGCAAAATTGTATGTAGCCATGCGGTTTCTTTGTTAATATTCCCGTCTTTATCGGGCGCAATGCCTGCCCAGCGTCCGTTTCTGAATATATCGCAGTCCATGGCAAGCCCCGTATTGTGCTCGGAGTATCCCGGTAAGCAAGCGCTTTTTTTCGTAAATTCTATTCCTTTTTTTTGGAGAAAATAATTATATTTTACCTCTTGCTGCTCAAAAGATAGGTACCCGCTTGTTATACCAAGTATTATTCCATTTTTTCCGGCATATTCTTTCATTTCTTTATAATGTTTTGCTGTTTCTTTTTCAAGATATGTTTTGCTTTCTTTTATTCCGAATGTTTTATAGACTATCTCATTATTTTTTGTTGGGTCGACTTCAACTATTGAAGGTTCAATTATTTCTTTAAAGTATTGGTCATCTATCTTGTGGGTTTTGTTTACCAAAATTTCGTAATTTGTGCTCTCCAATTTAAACGCCCTCTTTCTAAAAACATATTTTCATACAGCCGATTATACTCTGTTTTTAAAAGATTTTCAACTTTGCCATGGGTTATCTGTGGTTAGTTCTATTTGATATGTATGATGGATTTGTAGTATAATTTACATATAAGAAGTTATTGCGTCTTATGCACGGGAGGAATTATTAATGTTTGGAAAATTGGAAGCTACTGAAAAAAGATATGAAAGTATAAATAAGGATTTGTGTGACCCTGATATTATTTCGGACCAAAATAAATATAAAGAGCTTATGAAGGAATATAAAAATCTTTCTCCGATAGTTGAAAAATATAAAAGTTATAAAAAATGCGAAAAAGATTTGGAAGATGCAAAGGAGATACTCGCAGAGAGCGGGGGAGATAGAGATCTAAAAGAAATGGCAGAGCTTGAAATAGAATCCGCCAAAGAAAAATTGGAAAAAATTTCGGAAGAATTAAAAGTCCTTCTTTTGCCAAAAGATCCTAACGACGAAAGAAACGTAATTATAGAAATCCGAGGCGGTGCAGGGGGAGAAGAAGCAGCGCTTTTTGCGGGAGTCCTTTTTAGAATGTATAATATGTATGCTCAAGAACGTAGGTGGAAAGTTGAGGTCATAAACGCCAACGAAACCCAGCTTGGTGGATTTAAAGAAGTAAGTTTTATGATTTCCGGTGAGGGCGCTTACTCAAGGTTTAAATACGAAAGTGGAGTGCATCGCGTTCAGCGTGTTCCCGATACCGAAACTCAAGGAAGAGTTCATACTTCTACCGTAACCGTTGCGGTTTTGCCGGAAGCTGAGGACGTGGAAATCGAAATTAACCC
>CAJLZR010000112.1 GCA_905211185.1 uncultured Oscillospiraceae bacterium
CCCGAACCAGAACCGGAGCCCGAACCAGAACCGGAGCCCGAACCAGAATCTGGAACTGGATCAAACCCAAGATCAGCGCAAAAACACAAGAAAAAGAAACATTCTGCCAAAAGACAACGTAAGAAAAAACAACGCAAAGGAAAAAATAAAGGAAAAAGTCGCAAACATCGCCGCCACAGACAAAGATAATAGATACACATATAACCGGCATTTTGTACACAGCGCAATGCTATTAATGCGAGTACATAAGAACGATTTATAAATCCTAAATCATGTCAAAAAGTTTTGCCATACTATTTATACTTTTACAGTATAAAGTCGACAAAATTTATAATTTATAGTATAATACCCCTTAATTAATTAAATTAGGGGGGTAATTTTTTATGTTATTTAAAAAGTATTTAGCATCTGTTCTAAGCGGCGCTTTGGTGTTTTCGCCACTATGCGTATTTAATGAACACACCATGGCAACCCAAACTGAAGACGAGCTTTCTGAAAGCAAATCAGCCAAAAAACTAATTGAAAGTGGATTTTACATACCCGATGAGTACCGAAACAAACAAACTGTTTCAATTGATATTTTATGTTCTCAGAATTTAAATACCGCTCTAAAAAAAGGGATGGAGTTTATTTTAGATGATAAAGAGTCTGCTTTCATAGATAAAAAGCAAGATTTAAACCGGTGTATCTTAGAAAACGATTTGCTTTGCGACTACATAAAAAAAGTAATTGAACTTACAAACGATAAAGAAATGAACGAAAACGATAAGCAATTTCAAATTCTTAAAAAACTATACAATATGAAAAACTTCATGAAAGTAGATGAAAACATACCTGAATCAAATAATTTTTTTAAATTCATATCCGCAATGGAACACGCTTATAAAACAGTCATATCAAGAAACATCGCAAACGATATAATCACTTCCGAAAGATCCAAAATAGAAAGCGTTATGGGTTCACAAAATGCGGCCGCTGGAGCTAATATTTCCGGTTCTGCCAATATTGACGGCGTAAACGTGGGTATATCCATAGGAGTGGAATCCTCAGAATCTTCCTCTGAAACTTCTTTTTACACAATAGATTCATCAGCAAAATTGGGAATGAGTGTGGGGGCAGGACTACAAAAATATCTCTCCTCTTCGGTTCAAGATACAGTTACCTTTACCCATTCGTTAATTTTATACTCCTTGGAGCAATTTTTAGATTCTTCGGTAAAAGACGGTAAATTAAGCTCCATAAAGCTACGTGAGCCGGATATCAAAAAGATAATAAAATCACGTCAAGAAATGCAAAAAAATGAAAAAGAACTTATATCCTTAATGCGCAATTCCATAGAGTGGTATTTAAAAGCTTCTGAAACAATTCCGCAAGACGTAAATATAAAATGGCCGGATATAACAATTGCTAAATCTCCGGATAAGCAACGTAGCGTAAATTTAAGTGTTTCGGCAAACACTGCTGCCTCTTGCTTAGCAACAATCGGAATGGAAGTTTCCGCCGATGCTCAGAAATCAAATATATATGCATATAGCTCTTATCTAAACCTTATAGAAAAAAACTGCGCGCCTTCACACTATGGAGAAAATGCAGAAACCATTTCTAAATTTTTAAATCAAGACAAAACAAAAAAATATGCCGAAATAAAAGAATTGGTAGACTATTACTTTAAAAAACACCCGAATTTAAATAATGACGAAAAAGATAGATTTATATCTACGTTGATTTCAAACCTAACCGGAGATATAAGAATGTATAACAATGCGCTTTCCGTACTTGCCAATGAAGGTGCCTCAAAGGAAGAAAAATCGGAATCTGAAAAAACAAAAAAGGAAACTGAAAAAAACTGGATCAGTCCATCAAAGGTCTTACGTATAAATAAAGGACGCTTGGAAATATTAAAAACCGCCGTAGCGCTATCTGCATACCTTTTTGAACTGGGCACCACAGATAAAAATGAGCCTTTGTTCGAAAAGCTCTATAATGAAATGGAACACCTTGCCAAAATGCAAGCGTTTTCAAAAAATAAATCCAAACAAAAAGCTGAATACTCAACGTCAAGAAAATGTTATAGCTCCTCGGTAAACGGAAAATCATATTTGAAAATTCCTATCGTAGGAACCACCGCACTAAATATAGGATATACCGAAAACGTAGGCGACGCTTCCTTCGACACAAACCAGAATATACTCGTTCAAATGCAAATTCCAATGATAGGCGATAAAATACTGGGCGCTAACAGCATTCGTGAAAATTTCAAAAAAATTGTTTCCAATACCTCAAAAATAAAGAATAATCCTTTTGCACCGGAAATGGAAAAAGCAGTTTCTTTACTTGATTCAAATTTTGAAAATATATTAAAGCAACTCGGCGCAGAAATTCCGGTTTGCGTTCCGGGTTATTTCTCGGTAGGGCACTATATGCTGCTAAACCTATACTTTACCAAAACAGAAAAACCCGACAGCGATTGTAAACCGAATCCATTACCGGGTGATAGCACACCGATAACTCCGGAAAATGACGAATGGGTACTTAAACTTATAAAAAGAATTGATACCGTTTCCCCTGACCTTAATTTAGAGGTTA
>CAJLZR010000113.1 GCA_905211185.1 uncultured Oscillospiraceae bacterium
TACCCGCACGGGCAATGAGCTTATTAAGGTCGGAAAGTTTTTTGGCCGTTTCGCTTCTGTCACTAACGGATTCAACATTCTCTATACTTTTAAGTTTATTAATTGTTTCCGTATAAAGTGATAAATCTTTCATACTGATATGATAAGCTTCGGGGAACGGATTTTCCCCTTCTTTTACAACTTCATAGAGATCTCCCAAAACATCTCTATACTTTTCGGAAGCTTGCTCACTTGAATAATATTCACATTTAAAAATATTGGGAGTGTTTTCAATTTGCCTTCCCGCCTCCAAAACCTGTTCGGGCGAAACATCTTTTTTTAGGAATACTACCATTGTATTTCTGTTTTCAATACCTTTGAGTGCATGGCTTAAATTTATTGAAAGCAGCATTGCGCCCCCGGTTAAGATCATACAACATATCATAACGAGCACTGAGGCGGCGGACATTATACCGTTAGCCCATGTATTTTTAAATCCTTCTTTTATAAAATACTTTAAATAATGTATGTTCACTGCTCCTCCACCTCCGGCATTATATCATTTTTTATTTTTCCATCTGCTATTTCTATAACTCGGAAATTAAACTTTTTAACTATGGAAATATCATGCGTTACCATTATAACGGTTGTCCCACACTTGTTTATTTGGCTTAAAAGTTCAACCAATTCATAGGAAAGATTTGGGTCTATATTACCCGTAGGCTCGTCCGCAATTATCATATTTGGATTATTAACCAACGCGCGGGCCAAACCCACCCTTTGTTTTTCGCCTCCGGAAAGTTCCGAAACCTTGCGGCGTGCTTTATCACCTAAATCTACCAAATTTAAAACATATGGCACACGTTTGCGTATATCTCTGCTTCTTGCACCAACAACATGCATTGCAAAAGCGACATTTTCAAAAACCGTCATTTTTTCAATAACTCTAAAATCCTGAAACACAATTCCCATGGTTCTTCTAAGATAGGGTATTTTGCGCTTTTTCATTGCCGTAATATCTGTGCCGTTGATTATTATTTTTCCGGAAGTCGGTTCTTCCTCCTTTGTAAGAAGTTTTAAAAACGTGCTTTTTCCGGAACCCGAAGGCCCCACTATGAAAACAAATTGGCCATCAGGAATTTTTAAACTTAAATCATCTAAAGCGATAGCACCACCATCATAAGACTTAGTCACGTTAACAAGCTCTACCATGATGTTTCTCCTTTCAAATTCTTCCTAAAAAACAATGTGTTGCCAAGGAGCACTTAGCAACACAAATTTAAAAACTATAAAACTAAACAAAATAAATATTTGCTTATGTACCCACTACTTCATAATACACCATAATGGGACAAATTTCAATTCCTAAAATTTAACAGGATTCGACATCAAATACTTTTTAACCATCAACGCCACTTTGAATACGATGGCATCTTCAAATTCACGCAAATCAAGTCCGGTTATTTTCTTGATTTTTTCAAGTCTGTACACCAAAGTATTACGATGTACGAATAATTTTCTGGAAGTTTCGGAAACATTCAAGCTGTTTTCAAAAAATTTCTGTATTGTAAACAAAGTTTCTTGATCCATAGCTTCAACAGATCCTTTTTTGAAGACTTCTTTAAGGAAAGTTTCGCAAAGAGTTGTTGGCAATTGATATACCAAACGAGCAATTCCCAAATGATCGTAGCTGATAACGCTCTTTTCCGTATCAAATACTTTACCGACTTCAATTGAAACTTGGGCTTCTTTAAAAGAGCGAGCAAGCTCTCTTATGCCGGTAACGGCAGAGCCAACACCAACAACGCAGTGGGTATAGTATTCTCCCGAAAGAGTATCAACTATGGAAGCTGCCAATTTTTCGAGTGAACGAGTTTCTGTATCTTTATGAATTTCTTTAACAAGAGCTATATCATTTTCATTAATGCTAATGACAAAATCCTTTGTTTTATCCGGGAAAAGTCCTTGAACAACTTCGTAAGGCGAAACATCTGATTTGGACGTTACCTTTATTATCATACATACTCTGCTTACATCAGCATTAAACTTGAGCTCACGGGCTTTTAAATATATATCGCCCGGTAAAATATTATCCAAAAGGACATTTTTTACAAAGCTGACCCTATCATGTTTTTCATCATAATGATGCTTAACGCTGTTCATGGCTATTGATAAAACAACCGCATCTTTCTTTGCGCTGTCATCAATACCCGAAACAAACACTGCAAATTCCGGCCTTACGTTATCTCCAAAAGGCTTATAAATGTAGCCGTCAGCAGAAAACATACCCAAACCATTCTTAAAGGAATGTGGATTAACCGCACTCATAACTTCTCCGACCCTTGTGGAGTCATTGCAAGCGACTATGGTACAAGAATTATCTATAACGCCAACGTTCTTGTCCATTACGTCTGCAGTTTGATGAATAATATTCTGGAATAATCTGTTTGCCATAACATACCTCTTTCTTATTGAACATTTAAAACGCTTTAATATAACATACAAACAAGCGCCCTCTTTGTAGATTATACACAATTAATTTTTTTTTTGCAATACATTATTTTAAAAACACTGTGCAATTGCAACATAAATCACGTTTTGAATATT
>CAJLZR010000114.1 GCA_905211185.1 uncultured Oscillospiraceae bacterium
GCAAAACGATTACTTGAAACAAGCACGAAATATCTTGAAGGAACACTGAAATTAAAGGTGAACCAAGAGAAAAGTCGAGTGGTCAGTGTGTTTGCAATCCGAAATTTTAAGTACCTTGGCTTCACATTGGGAAAGAACGGAAAGGGTATCTATATCCGCGTTCATGGGAAGTCATGGAAGAAAATGAAGTCAAAGCTGAAAGAACTTAGTTCCCGAAGGTCTTGCCAGAGTATACGCCCATCACTACAAGAGATAAAAGAGTATATGCGAGGGTGGCTGAATTATTATGGGGTTGCAGATATGAAGAAGAAAATAGATGATTTAAATAAAGAAATGGAAATTTTAGAAAAGTTAAATTTTACAAAATATAACATATCCAAAGGAATAAATTTTATAAATAGTCAGATTAATGATGAAATAAAAAACTGGTTGGTTTCTTTTGGTAATTCTAAATTTTTGGAATCAAGAGAATGCAAGCAAAAAATACTTTACTTACTTAACGAACGCCAGATTGTTTTGGGTAAAAACATTGATTTGGACGAAAAAATCAAGGAACTTTGTGAGGAAAAGTCAAAGCTGCTTTCATCTTTTTCAAAAAGTTCGTCCGTAATTAATTCTCCGGAATCCGGCGACTTTATAAACTATACAGATGGGTATGAAGATTTTTTAAGTTATAAAGATATTTTAAATTCGGATCTTAGCAGCGCTGAATTTGAAAAAATTTCAAGCAGTTCCCATAAAGATAAAGATATTCACACAATAGGCAAGATTATTAAATCGGAGGATTGGTACATAATATGTAATATTTCTGAAGAAGAAGCCGAAAAAATTCGTATAGGGGAAGAAGTTAAAGTAAATATACCCTCGAGCGAATCGTTTTCTCAAATTCCTTGTGTGATTTCTATGCTTGAGAAAAAAAATAATTCGGACGATTTTGTGCTCGTTGTTTCGTGTAACTATATGGATAAAAATTTAGCTCGTGTGAGGAAAGAAAACATAAAAATAACCTTAAATGAATATAGCGGCCTTAAAGTTAAAAGAAGTGCTATTCATAAGTATTCAGGCTCAGAGAGTGATGGAGAACTGGGTGTGTACGTAAAAGTTGGAGGATATTTGAGACTGAAAAGAGTAAAGCCTTTGTTTTGGGGAGAAACGGAAGTTATATGCTCTTATAATTCGGAAGAGGCGCTTGATGATTCTTATTTGCAAATAGGCGATAGTGTTGTTGATAAGGGAACAAATTTATTTGACGGAAAACGATTGTAGAAAATAAACATTTTTAAGAATAACATAAATTTATTTTGTTTGAAACGTATATTTTTTAAAAAATTAGTAAAAATTTTAAACTTTACATTGACATTCATTTGGGAAAATAACATAATAATAGTTGCGCAAGTTTAGTTTGTTGTAGAAGTATAAATTTTAATATAGTTTTATATTTAAAATTTTTAAAAAATGGAGGAATTAAAAATGGCAGGATTGATGGAAAAGTTTAAAGAAATGTGGGCGCCTTCGGAAGAATATTATGATGACGAATACGAAGAGCAAGAAGCTTTTGAAGAAGAAAACTCGCATGTTAGAAATAGAAAAAATTCCAAAAATGGAGTTTTGAAGATAAGACCTTCATCAAAAATAAAGGTTGTCCTTGTTAAACCCGAAAAATTTGGGGAAGAAATTAAAAATGTTGCCGATGAATTACTTAAATTTAATACGGTTGTTCTTAATTTAGAAGATGTTGTAAAAGCTGAATCCAGAAGAATAATAGATTTCTTAAGTGGAGTTGCTTATGCAAATGGCGGCAAAATAAAAAGAGTTTCCACGGATACATATGTTGTAACACCTTGCAATGTTGATTTAGAGGGCGAGGATATTTTGGGCGAACTTGAAAATCATGGAGTGTATTTTTAACTTGTAAGTTAGCTACATAATTTAGCTTATTTTTAAGAGGGTGTAGTATTTTGCTGACAATTGATGATATAAAAAATGTTGGTTTTCGTAGAGCAAAATTTGGCGGTTACAAGCCGGAAGATGTTGATGCGTTTATTGATGATGTTCAAATTTCCTTTGAAAAAATGACGCGCGAAATAAGGCAGTTAAATGAAACCGTAAGAAGTTTAAATGCCCAGGTGCGAAAGTTTAAAGAGGAAGGAAAAGCAATAGAAAGCGTAATTTCGGGTGCTCAAAAGGTGGCTGAAAAATCGCTTGATGATGCAAAAACCCATGCAGACAGTGTGATAAGTGAAGCAAAAAAACAGTCCGAAGATATTATCAGCGATGCCAAAAAGGAAGTTGAAATAAATAAGGAAATTTCCGAAAGACTCAAAGCTGAGTCTGCTAAGTTAAGGCAAAAGCTCGATGATATATACAAGAGGCATCTTGAAATAATAGATGAAATCCCTGCGGATGTGCTTGCAAAGAGTCAAAACGAAGATAATAGTGCAAAGGCTGATGAAAAGAAAGAAGGAGCAGAAGTTGATATAAGCAAGCCGGCTGCATCAACTGTCAGAAAACGTTTTTTTGAAATAGATGCCAAAATTGGTAAGAAAACAGTCGGTGGAGGG
>CAJLZR010000115.1 GCA_905211185.1 uncultured Oscillospiraceae bacterium
GAGTGATCCCCGGAAAATGTTTCCGCCCTCCCAGACTGACCAGATTTGGATATATCACATTAACCGCCGGGAAGCCTGTTTTCGGCAGAAGTGCAGAGGAGATCGGTGAGATTCCGGCTCATGAATTCCACTATTTTGATTCAGAGAACTGTGGAAGTGATTTCCATGCAGCGAAGCCTATGAGCAAAAGAGGATGGGACTGTATGCACAGCAGCAGTAACCTGCTGGCAGGATATCCTCATATCTATTATTATGGAAATCCCCAGATTCCCAGGGCTTTTCTCATGAAATGTCTGGAATATCATAACAAGGAGTTTTAAAAATATGTTATATAATTGGGTATATAAATTTTATTTAGGAGATTATAAATTATGACAATGAAAAACGAAGAGAAAATCAATTTAATCAAAAAAGAGGCTTTAAGTGACGAAGAACTCGAAAATATTTCCGGTGGCGGAGGAGAGCTTTCATATGCTATTGAGGCAGCGTGTGCGGCTTTGGGAGCGTACTTTGCAAGTGTAGCATATGATAAGTCTATCGGCGGCTTTTTTGCGTGATAAACAGGTGCGTCTATCTTTAAATTGGGCGAAAACCAGTAAAGCGGTGAGATATGTTAATATAGCTTCCAGATGGATTGTAATTTCGCAAGGTGCAGTATGGGCAGCGGCCTTAGCGGATACTATTTGTGAAAAGTTGCATATTAAAAAATAGGGTCAAAAATTGCACCCCTGAGCATTTGGATATAAGTTTGTTTAAATTTGTTATTGTGCGTAATTGACAATACTTTTAAAATTATTTATAATCTATAACGAAATAGCTTTATATAACGAAAAGTTAGGGGGTGTGCGCCATAATAGATTTTGAAGATTTGAAAAATATGTCAAAGAATGGTGAAATTGGGAAAAAATTACTACAAAATGAAGAATTTAAGAGCAAAATAAAAAGAGTTTTATGTAAAGAAAAAATTGCGGATAATCAAGTTTCGGAAATGATCGAAAATTTTGAAAAAGCTCTAAAATATGGGGTACCATTAAGTGACGAAGAACTGGAAAATGTAGCTGGCGGCGCACCTACTAAATCCGAAAAGATAAAAACAGGAGTAACGCTTGCCGGTGACGTATTGGGGTATGCTTTAGGACAAGCATTAAATATATATTTACTTAACCCTAAAATAGAAAATCTAAGTTTTGTAAAAAAAGCTAAAAATGGTTCATATGGAACAGTTTCCAATTTTATTATATCTAAAGCAATGCCCTGGTTTACCTTTCTGCTTGTCACATGTGTTACAACTTTTATTGGCTCTGAGATTGGGTCCGGAGCGGGTGATGCCGTTTGTAGGAGTTTAAATATCGAAGACTAGTTTAATTAAAATAAATCTGTGCACGCAGCGCAGTTGCGCCGCGTGATTTTTAGTTTTTAATATTGACAATTAATGAGATTTTTGCTACGATTACAGTATGATTGGATGTGAATATAGTTATGGCAAAATTAAAAAACATCATAGCTTTGAGCGATGAAAAACTATCAGTTATTGCTGGGGGTAACGACAGGGAGGACAGGGAAGCGACCTCAAAGTTTTTTAGAGGCATGATTGAATATATTGAGTGCCGGTTGAGTAATCGAGCCGGCAGAATTAAATTTGTGGTGAAATAATTGGTGCTAGCATAGGATACTTTTTATATTATAATAGTCTGGGAAAAGAACTAGAAGAATCGCTGGGTAGAGATGCAGTCAATGAGTTCAGAAACATGCCCAGAGAAAGAGGGCTTACTGCTGCCAAATTTTTTGTATTGGTGTGAATATTATTTCCGTTGCTATAGGTGCTGAATGTGGACGTGTGGTAGGAAAAAGCATTTGCAAGGATTTTGATATTAAATAATTAGTTAGAAAAATTTGAATGAGTAACCAAAAAATATCACAGGTGTGTATACCGGTGATATTTTTATTTGCAAAATATTAAAATATAATGTATAATTAATATTATCAAAATTATTATTTAAACTAAAAGAAAGGGTTAGTAATGGTTTCAATTATTCATAGTATAGGACTAAATGGTTTGCAAGCTTTCACGGTTACAATAGAATCTGACGTTTCGGGCGGAATGCCTGCGTGTGATATAGTGGGTATGGCGGATACGTCTATTAAAGAATCCAAAAATCGTGTTCGGTCTGCAATAAAAAATTGCGGATTTAGTTTTCCGATTGCAAGAGTTACGGTAAATCTTGCTCCGGCAGATATCAAAAAAACAGGCGCCCTTTACGATTTGCCAATATTTTTGTCGATTCTAAAAGCTAACGGTCAAATAGACAAAATCCCCGAAGATTCCGTTTTTATAGGTGAGCTTTCATTAACGGGGGAAGTTTGCCCCGTAAACGGAGTTCTGCCTATGACTATCCACGCCATGCAATCAGGATTTAAAAATATATTTGTGCCGCATGAAAACGCAGCGGAGGCGGCGTGTTTCATGGCAGAATATAATATTTCTCCAAGTCAATATGCAATAA
>CAJLZR010000116.1 GCA_905211185.1 uncultured Oscillospiraceae bacterium
CAAATCTAACAGCCACAAATTCCGTTTTACTTTCTTTATCTTTCATTTGGACGAGCATTTCGCATATACGCTTTGTTGCACCCATTACGTTCGTGGGATTTACCGCTTTATCCGTTGAAATTTGAACAAATTTTTGAACTCCGTATTTATCCGAACATTCAAGCAAATTAAGAGTTCCAAAAACGTTATTTTTAACGGCTTCTTCAATGTTTTTTTCCATCAAAGGCACGTGCTTGTGCGCTGCGGCGTGAAATACAACATCTATATTTTCAACTGAAAATATTTCTTCAAGCTCTTTTTTATCGCAAATGGTTGCTATTTCAACAGATAAATCAAGCTTTCCGCCAAACTTCATTTTAAGTTCTTGCTGAATTTCATAAGCGTTATTTTCGTAAACGTCCAGAATAATTAATCTTTTTGGCCCAAGCTCCGCAATTTGGCGACAGAGTTCAGAACCTATCGAACCGCCTCCGCCTGTAACCAAAACGGTTTTTCCAATCAAATATCCACCATACTGGTTCTTATCAAAAATTATCGGCTCACGGCCAAGCAAATCTTCGACTTTGACTTTCCTTATTGCTGAATCAATAGAAGTACCGGAAGTCATTGTTTGATAAATATCCGGGATAATACGGACTTCTAAGTTTGTCTTTGCGCAGATATCTAAAATTCTTCTTCTTTCGGCAGGAGATATCGAATTTATAGAAAACAAAATAACTTCCACTTTGAATTTTTCGCAAATTTCAAGTATCTGGTATGTTGAACCTTCAATCTTAACTCCCATGAGCTTACGCCCTATTTTTTCGCTATCATCGTCAACTATTGCAACGGGGTAGTATTCTCCGAGAGCATGTTTTGAAATTTCCCTCAAAAGCAGCGCCGTGGAATCTCCGCCACCAACGATGAGCATCCTTTTTTTTGGTTTGCCACCATCGGTAGCAACATTATCTATAAGCCTATTTACCCTATATAAAACTCTGAACATAAAAATACTAAGAACAGACGTAATAAGGAAAATAAAATACATTCTGGGGCTCATTCGAATACCCGCCAAAGCAGTTACCACAAAAAAAACAACATTTGCGCAAAACGTTGCAAGCGCAGCATAGAAAAAATCTTCCGCTTCGGCATAACGCCATATTTTATCATAAAGCTTAAAAGATACAAAAATAAGAGCAAAACAGATATTTACAATAAACAAATACCTTAAAAAGAACTCATCGAGCGCAATAAAATTCAAGCTATTTTTATTAATTGCAAAGGAAACATAAAAAGAGATATTCCATATTATAAAATCACAAAAGAAAAGTGCATATTTTCGATATCTTTTAACAAACCTCCATATGGCATCTTTTAGTTTTTCCATAATTTTTTATTCCTCTATTTTTTGATTTTTTATTTCGTTCCGAAAATCCTATCACCTGCATCTCCAAGGCCCGGTGTTATATATCCATGCTCATTAAGCCCTTCATCCTCGGCAGCGCAATAAATTTTAACGTCCGGATGTGCATCGGTTAAAGCTTTTATGCCCTGAGGAGATGATAATATACACATAAACTTAATTGTTTTCGGATTTTGTTTTTTAACGCTCGAAATAGCGCCAATCGCAGAACCTCCGGTTGCAAGCATTGGATCCATAACAATAACATCTCGTTCATTCACATCGCTTGGCAATTTGCAATAGTACTCAATAGGTTGCAGCGTTTCGGGATCTCTATAAAGACCTATGTGTCCGACTCTTGCGGTTGGCATAAGGCTCATTACGCCCTCAACCATACCAAGTCCTGCACGAAGTATAGGAATAAAAGCCAAATGACGTTCAGAAAGCACTTTTGTTTTTGCTGTTTTGATCGGTGTTTCAACCTCCACCTCTTCAAGCGGTAAATCCCTTAAAGCTTCGTAACACATAAGGCGTGTTACCTCGCTTATAAGCTCTCTAAATTCTTTGGAACTTGTGTTTTTATCCCTTAAAAGTGAAATTTTGTGCTGAATAAGTGGATGCTCCATAATCATAACATTATTATTTTCTGACATACTTTTGCCTCCTGAAATTATATATTAAAATTAAATTTTACTCGTTTTCCATATCTTCTATCAATTTCACTCTTTCGCTATGCCTACCGCCCTCAAAAGCGGTTTTTAAAAATATATCTATCATTTCTTCCATTTTTTTAGTTTCACTAAACCTCGCACCCAAACAAAGCACGTTTGCATCATTGTGTTTTCTGGCCATCTCGGTAAGCTCAGGCTCATAACAAAGAGCCGCTCTTATGCCCTTGATTTTATTTGCGGCAATCGAAACGCCTATTCCGCTCCCGCAAACCAAGATGCCTTTCTCGCTTTCGCCACCAGCTACGGATTTTGCGACTTTTTCGGCAAAAATCGGATAGTGGCAAGAGTCTTTGCTAAATGTTCCAAAATCTTTATACTTTATAGCTTTGGATTCCAAATATTTTTTTAAAATTTCCTTTGCCTCATATCCTGC
>CAJLZR010000117.1 GCA_905211185.1 uncultured Oscillospiraceae bacterium
ATTACCATATCCATAAAGCGCACCAAGTATGTGTATAATGAGGATCGTGAGCCTGTGATTATATCTATAAATTCGGATAAGGTCTTTAATAAGCACCCCAAGAGCAGTGATGCATCTTAAAAAGCGAAAGATTGGAGTTGATTAAAAATAGATACTGAGATTATAAAGGAAGAAACTATACCGGTTTTAATACTTCGTGGATTTGTAGCTTTCCCCGGAGTGATGCTTCACTTTGAAGTTGGGAGGAAGCAATCCGTATCTGCGGTAGAATGCGCTATGAATTCTGATCAATATATATTTTTGGTCACTCAGAAGGATATAACCGAAGAAACCCTTGATAACCCAAATGTGTACGATATTGGTGTTTTTGCAAAAGTAAAGCAGGTTCTTAAAAAAAATGGCGGAGTCGCACATGTACTTGTTGAAGGTATTTGTAGGGCGAAATTGGTTAAATATATAAAAAATGATAATTTTATTACTGCAAAAATTTCCAAGATTGAAAATTTGAAATGTGCAGAAAGCTTGGAAGCGGAAGCTTTGGTTAGAAATTTGGAAGAACTTTTGGCGGAGTATTTAAGTATTTCTCCAAGAGTTCCTTCGGACGTTTTTTTGAATTTATCATTGCATGATAAGATAGATGAGATTTCTGATTATGTGGGCTCAAATATAAACTTAAGTTATGAAGATAAACAAAAACTGTTAGAAGAAATAGATCCGATAAAAAGGATTAAGCTTTTAGTTTGTTATCGCGCGAAAATGAGATATTAAAATATGAGTATGAACTTGGCTTAAAATTAAAGTCTGTGGTAGATAAAAGCCAAAAGGAGTATTTCCTTAAAGAGCAAATAAAACTTTTTTCTCAGGAGCTAGGCGAGAGTTCTGACCCGATAACCGAAGCGGATGAGTACAGAAAAAAATTAAAAAAATTAAAGTTGCCAAAAGATACGTATGAAAAACTAAGTAAAGAGTGTGATAATTTTTCCAAAGTGCCTGTTGGCTCAAGCGAAGCAAATATAATAAGAACCTACCTTGATACGTGTTTTGCTTTGCCTTGGAATAAATCTTCAAAAGAGACAATTGACCTTAAAAAATCCAAAAAAATACTCGATAGAGACCATTTTGGTTTAAAAAAAGTAAAGGAAAGAGTTTTAGAGTTTTTAGCTGTTAAAAAATTGGCGCCTGATGTAAAAGGGCAGATAATTTGTCTGGTTGGGCCGCCGGGAGTCGGAAAAACTTCGATTGCAAAATCGCTGGCGGAAGCAATGGGTAGAAAGTACATAAAAATAGCGCTTGGCGGAGTTAATGATGAGTCAGAAATAAGAGGACACAGAAAAACTTACATAGGAGCAATGCCGGGAAGAATTATTTCAGGGGTCAAACAATCCAAAGTCAATAACCCTCTGATTTTGCTTGATGAAATTGATAAGCTTTCAAACGATTACCATGGTGATCCGTCAGCTGCTTTATTGGAAGCTTTAGATCCCGAACAAAATTGTGAGTTCTATGATAGATATATTGAGGTTCCGTTTGATTTGAGCAAAGTGTTTTTCATTGCAACGGCTAACGATAGAGATGATATTCCCGAACCGCTTTATGATCGTATGGAGATAATAGAGCTCGGAAGTTACACTCACGAAGAAAAGTTTAATATTGCGAAAGATTACCTTGTTCCCAAACAGCTCAAAAGGAATGGACTTAGCAAAAAAACTTTTTGTATTAACGATGATTCGATTAAGGTGATTATTGAGAAATACACGAAAGAGGCCGGAGTGCGTGAGCTTGAAAGAAAAATTACATCTCTTATGAGAAAATCTGCAAAGAAGATTGTCGAAGAAGATGTAAAGAGTGTAAAGATTGATGCCAAAACTCTTAAAAAGTTTCTTGGTACTCCGAAATATAAAAATGAAAAAATTGATGAAAATGAATCCGTAGGCGTTGTTCAAGGCCTTGCATGGACGGCCGTCGGTGGTGAAATGTTACCCATAGAGGTTGCGATTATGAAAGGCAAGGGAGAAATTCAGGCCACCGGTTCGCTTGGTGACGTTATGAAAGAATCCGTACAACTTGCTATAAGTTATATGAGGTGTAATTCAGGTAAACTTGGAATTAGAAAAGAGTTTTATAAAAACTGGGATATACATATTCACGCTCCGGAAGGCGCCGTCCCTAAAGATGGGCCGTCTGCGGGAGTTACCGTTGCCACGGCGCTGCTTTCGTGCCTTACGAATAAACCGGTTGTTAAAAACATTGCGATGACGGGTGAAATAACGCTAAAGGGAAATGTAATACCCGTTGGAGGCCTTAAGGAAAAAATTACTGCTGCATACATAAACGGCATAAGAACCGTTATAATACCTTCCGCCAACGAAAGTGATTTAGACGAGATTGATGCAAAAATAAAGAAATCAATTAAGTTTATCAAAGCGGATAATTTGGCAACCGTGTTTAAGAATGCGATTCAAAAATAATTAT
>CAJLZR010000118.1 GCA_905211185.1 uncultured Oscillospiraceae bacterium
GAGCCGTTATCGTGGGTGAAAACACAAAAGGGCCACATATCAAGCACGCTACAATTGGGAAAATCGTGGATCTTGGAATAAAAGATGCCAACAACATGGGCGCCGCCATGGCTCCCGCCGCAGCAAAAACAATGCTTTCATACTTTAGAGATACAAAAACATATCCGAGTGACTACGACATGATTTTCACAGGTGATTTAGGCGAGGTCGGATCTGATCTTTTAAAACAAATATTACTTAAAGAAAACTACCGCCTTTCCGAAAATTACAACGATTGCGGACTGATGATATATCATAAAGAAGCTCAAGACGTACACGCAGGCGGCTCCGGGTGCGGTTGTTCAGCATCGGTACTTTGTTCTTTGATACTCAAAAATATGGAAGCTAAAAAATGGAACAATATACTCTTTATGGCAACGGGAGCGCTTATGTCCCCCACTTCCTCACAACAAGGCGAAACAATACCCGGCGTTGCGCACTTGATACACATAACCAACTAAAACAAATCAAAAATCTTTAAACCAATTTCATATTTTGCATTTTTGGAGGATAACCACTCATTCACGGGATTTTCGATATTATTTTTAAAAAATTCTTTAGCTTCAAAAAGAAGTTCCACCGATTTAAATCCTAAAATATATTCATCATGACCTAAAACAACTTTGCATTCCTCTTTATTTAAAACATCGCTAATGGGGACTTCACTCTGCGCTGCCGGTAAACACATTGGCGGAAACATCACGCACCACCAATTTTTGCCTTCCCCTTCGCCTATGGTAATTCTCAGAGCATCATAATATCCGGCCGGAAGTGTTATATTTTCATATAAGCGAGTATCAAATTTCATTCTAACCAAACCGGCATCCACATGATAATCATATCCGTTTTTTAAAACTTCATCTTGCACTAAACTTTTAACCGAATCAAGATTTTCTTTTGTAATTTTCTCAGCACTTACTAAATCTTCGGTTTCGGAAAATTCTTCCCCAAAATCTTTAAGTATCCTATCCCTTACTTTTAATTTTAAATCCTGGTCTTTGCAAGAGTTTGAATTTGCCATTATATGTAATCTTAAAACCTTATCACTAATGCTTTCACATCTACAGGCAAAATTTAAAAACGAAAACAAAACAGAAAGTATAAATCCGGAAATCAACGCTTTTGATTTAAATTTCAACTTCAACATAAAAAACAGCCCCTAATTTTTTAATCAAGAATTTCTTAACGTAAAAAATTATGGGACTATTTTTTTATTTTTATACACGTAAATTTAATATCATATTTTTAAAAACTCGACGAAGCTCCGCCGCCGCTACTGCTTCCGCCACCGCCGCTAAAGCCACCGAATCCACCGAAGCCATCACTGCCGCCGCCATAATATCCGCCAAAACCGCTATTAAAATCATCATCATTACCATGCCAATGTCTATGACGGCGCCACCTTGGATTTCTTCTTACAAAAATCGAAAGCACAACGGAAACAATAATAACAACAATCGAAATAAATATTGTAACCATATCGTCCAATGTGTTATGGTCATAATCCTTAATTTTTCCGGCAACTTCCTTAACATCTTCCGGAGCTTCTGCGCCGTATTCACTATATACTTCGGATAATATAACGCTGTAAAGATCGTGAACTCCATTATCCCAATCGTTATTCTTAAGGTGCGGGATGGCATATTTTTTTATAAATTCGCCTGCTTTGGCATCATTTATCTTTCCCTCAAGGCTATCGCCAACTTCAACACGAATTTGGCGCTCGTTGGGAGCAAGAAGTATAAGCAGACCATTATTCTTTTCTTTGCTTCCTACGCCCCATTTTCTGAGCAGTTCCACCGCGTATTCCTCAATAGACGTATTTTCCAAAGAATTAACCGTTGCAACAACTATTTGAGCAGTGGTTTTTTCATTTAGTGCAGCGCTTTGGTTCAGCACATACCCCTTTGTTTCTTCGCTTAAAACATTTGCAAAGTCGCTTACGTAAAACGCTCTTGTGGGATCCGGCAAATTAAGAGATTTAGAATGATAAAAGAGCGCACCAAGCAAAACTAAAATCATACTAAGTATACTGATTTTTATAAAATTCTTTTTAAAATTCATAACGACACGCTCTTTTCAAACATACTATCTTATCCTAAATTATTACTAAATTATCCAAAATTTACAACGGGTGCTTCTTTGCTGCTTTCGCTCGCTTCAAAATAATCGGCTGAAGCAAACCCGAACACGCCGGCAATTATACTGCCTGGGAACATTTTAATTTTTTGGTTATATTCTTTGACCGAAGCATTATAATCTTTTCTTGCAACGGTAATTCTGTTTTCGGTTCCCGCTAATTCATTCGTAAGTGCCGAAAACTGGGTATCTGCTTTCAAATTCGGATAATTTTCAACAACTACCAAAAGTCTGCTTAC
>CAJLZR010000119.1 GCA_905211185.1 uncultured Oscillospiraceae bacterium
GTACAGGCAGTTGGCATTGTTTGCCAATTGCCTGTATTATTTATGTTATTCTTGATATAAGCTACTTAAAAATATATAATTATATTTAAGTATATTAAAGCGAAAAAATTAATTTTTTGGAGAAAAAAGTGGATTATATTATAAATATGGGAATTTGGCATTCTGTGTTTGCCGTTCCTTCCGAAATTGTTGATAAATATTTAAAAGAAGCAAACGAAACCGAAATGAAGGTTTTGCTTTGTTTGCTACGCAGTAGCGAAAAAAAGATTAGTTCGGAGGATCTTTCAAAGTTTTTGAATTTTTCTAAATCTGATATAGAGAATGCTTTGGATAAATGGCAGTGCATCGGGATTGTGAAAAATATAGATTATGGCGATAACCACGCTTTGCCGAAAAATACTGATAGTTTAGCTCAAAATATAAATTTGGAAGGTTATAAAAAGCCTCAAGCCAGATATCAAAGGCCGGATAATCTTTATATTGCCAATCGTGTTAAAACTTCAAGGGATATAAATTTTTTAATACAGGAAGCGCAAATAATTTTAGGTAGACCCCTTTCAAACGGAGATTTAAGTTCTTTGATAATCCTTCATGATAATGAAGGGCTTCCCGTAGATGTTATCACAATGCTCCTTCAGTATGCCGTAAGTGTTGGAAAATCAGGCATGCGGTATATTGAAAAAATGGGTGCTTCTTGGGCTGAGCAAGGTATAGATAATTTGGAAAAAGCTGAAAAAAAGATAGCTCAGCTAAATAAAATAAGTCTTAACTGGAAAAAATTTGAATCAATAATAGGAATAGACCATCGAGCGCCGACGGCAAGAGAAGAGGAGGCCGTTATGCGCTGGATAAGCGACTGGAATTATTCGAGTGATCTTATAAAAGAAGCATATGATAGGTGCGTCAATGCAAACGGAAAATACATATTAAAATATATGGACAGTATAATAAAAAGGTGGCATACGCAAGGAATATTTACAATTGAGCAGGCGATTATGGAAAATAACAGGCGTAAGTTTAAAAACAGTGCATCAAAAAGCGAAAATAGACCCTCTTATAGCATTGAGGATTACGAAAATTACAGTATTTTCGATAGCGCTAAATAAGTAAAAAGGAGCAAAAAAGAAATTGGGATATAGCAGAGAAGTTTTTGAAGAAGTTCAAAACAAATTGTATAAAATAAGAAATAACGCGTGGGAAGATGTTGCAAAAAAGAAAGAAATTTTATATAAGCGATTTCCGCTAGCCGAAGAAATAGAAAAGAAACTTGCTTCCACCGCAATTGAATCTGCAAGGGCTGTTCTTTCGGGCGGAGATTCCAGAAGCGAACTTATAAAATTAAGACTAAAAAACAAAGAGTTAAGAAGCGAGCTTAAAGAAATTTTAGCAAGTGTTAATTTGCCTGAGGATTATCTTGAAGTTGTACATAAATGTAAAAAATGTAGCGACGAAGGATTTGTGGACGGAATAATGTGCGAATGCATGAAAGAGATGCTAAAGAAAGAATCTTATAATCGTTTAAACAGTATGTCTCCTCTGGAGCTTTCGTCTTTTGAAAATTTTTCGCTTGATTATTATTCTGATGTTGTAAGTGACGGTAATTCCCCGTCACCGCGCAAGAGAATGTCTTTAATTTTGGAATTTTGCAAAAAATATGCTGATAATTTCAGTAAACGCTCGCCCGGACTTTTGCTTACCGGTGGCACGGGGCTTGGAAAAACGCATCTTTCTTTATCGATTGCAAGAGAAGTTATAAATAAAGGGTTTGGCGTAATTTATGGTTCGGCTCAGAATATAGTTTCTAAAATGGAAAATGAAAAATTTCGAAATTACCAAAGCAGTGATGAAAGCGAGCGGCACTATATAGATTGCGATTTGTTAATAGTTGATGATTTGGGCACGGAATACACAACTGCGTTTTCAAGCGCAGCCATATACAATATAATAAATTCACGTATCATGATGAGTAAACCGACTATTATAAGCACGAACTTAACTATGAAAGATATGGAAAAGAGCTATACTTATCGTATGGTTTCTCGTGTTATCGGAAATAATATTCGTTTGGAATTTTTAGGCTCTGATATACGCCAGAAAATGATGATGAAAAAATGATAAGTTAAGGCGCAAATGGTGTTCGCAAAATAAACAAAAAATATTTAATAATGGCTTTTAATTGTAATTCCATATTTTCTACTTGGCAAAATAAATGCTTGACATAATTTTTATGTGATGATATCATTTTATATGTTGGTGCAAGTGATAAGATTTTGACCTGGGTGTATTTATAAGGTGCTATGCTTATCATCATTAACGGATAGTGTAAGGTGCATTTTGTGTGCTTGTACATTTGGGAGCATAGCTCAGTTGGTTTAGAGCGCCTGCTCGACAAGCAGGAGGTCAGCGG
>CAJLZR010000120.1 GCA_905211185.1 uncultured Oscillospiraceae bacterium
GAAGATGAATTTAGCAAAAGCTTGCTTAACATAACCGGCGCGGTTGCAATGGCAAACAGAGGGCCAAATACCAACGGAAGCCAGTTCTTTATAAACAATCAGAATCCGGAAAATTTCAAGGGTTGGGAACAATTCGAGCAATACTATAACATTTACAAAAGAAACCCTGATAAATTTAACAAAATGTATGGCGGAACCATTGATATGTCCAAAGTAACCGATGAAGTTAAAAAACTATATCAAGAACACGGTGGAAATCCGAATTTAGACGGATACTACAACACTGCTCACAAAGGTCATACCGTATTTGCGCAAGTATTTGAAGGTATGGACGTTATTCAAAAAATCTCCAAAGTTAAAACCGATGAAAACGATAAACCAATTGAACCGGTGATAATAAAGAGTATTAAATTCGATAGATACCAAGCAAAGTGAGGTGCTCACGATAAACGTTGTTTCGGGAATTATAAAAGGCTTAAAACTAGATTCCGACAAAAGCGATGATTTAAGACCTACAAAGGAAAGAATTAAAAAATCAATTTTTGATATTTTAGGCGCAAGAATATACGGCAAAACTTTTTTGGATTTATTCGGCGGAACAGGCCAGGTAGGGATAGAAGCCTTTAGCTGTGGGGCTAAAAAATCAATCATAGTCGAAGCAAAAAAGAGTCATTTTAACATGATTAAAAAAAATATTTCCAAAATAAAAATTGCACATAATATCGAAGTCGTAAATTGCGATGCTTTAAAATTCCTAAGTAGCAACAAAACACCCATAGATATTGCCTTTTTAGATCCCCCATATGCCCAATCCGATCTATTGGAAAACTCTTTAAACTTGCTTTTAAATTCCATGGCTCCAACGGGAATAATAATTACGGAAACTCTTTCTTCGCAAAATGTACAAAACAATATAAAAGATTTTTTTTTGAAAAAACAATATCCATATGGTAAAATAGTTCTACGTGTTTACTCGAATGAAAATTCACATTAAATAACATGAAAATAGGTGGTAACATTATGGATATAGATAATTTGATGGACGAACTCGAAGATATTTTGGAGGCTTCTTGGCGCTTACCGTTATCGGGCGGGAAAGCAATGGTAGATACGAGCGAAGTAAAAAGAATTCTTGAAGATATAAGGCTTGCCTTGCCAAGGGAAGTAGTGCAGGCAAAAAAAATAGTTGATGAACGCAATAAGATATTAGATAAAGCCCAAAGCGAAATAGACGCCATGATGAAAATTTCGGAAGAAAAAGTAAAAAGCATGGTAAGCAAAAGTGAGATAGTTAGAAGTGCCCAAAACACCGCAAACGATATAATATCCGAAGCGAATGCACGAGCACAAGAAATAAAAAGCTCGACCAATGAATACGTAAGCAATATGATGAAGCGCTTAGATGAAACCATAACGACAAATCTTGCTGAAATAAGAAAAGCTCGCCAGATGTTGCAAAGTGGCGGCCGCGAAACAATATCAGAATAACAAGAAAATCACGTACTCGGTGCGTGATTTCTTTCTTACGTTTCATTTTTCCAATAGTAAGTGTCAGAAATAGAAATTCAATCCATATTATACTATAGGGTGAATCAAATTGTTAATCGCAGGATAATTCTCGATCTCATCATCGCCTAAAACTTTTTCAGCAACTTTCTTAAAACGAGCAACTGAAATATTTTTTCCTTTCAATCTCTTTTTTAAATCACCCACAGTATCTATTTCCACAGTCTCTCCCCCATCATGACACTGATTTATAATATTCATTAAATCAGCCACTTCTTGCGGAGAGAACATTCCAATTTTTCCGAGCTTACCGCCAATAAGCAAAAGAGCCAGCACGCCCACGGTTATACCTGCCCTTTTAAGGATTATCTTTTGTTTTTCGCTTAAACCACCAACTGCTTTTTCAAGGTCTTACGGAGGAAGCTTTTCAAGCAAAGCGTTAACAGCTTCTTTGGTTTCAGGACTAATACTATTTTCTTCTTTTACAGACATTTTTAAACACTCCTTTGAATAAAGTATCTTCAAATTTTCAATTCACAGTAATTGCAACACAATTATATAAAATGTCAATAATTATTATCGTTTTCATTCAAATAAAAATGAGCTTGACAAAATACTTTATTATTAATTACCAAAACAATTTATAAAAAAATAAAACAACAGACCGCCTGCAAACGCAAGGTGGTCTGGTTTTATACAAAATAAAATCGTCAAAAAATTAAAAAATTCAGGGCAAATCAGCTTTAAAATCAATCCGGGGCCATAATATTATACTTATACTCTTTAAGCTCTTTTATGGCCATATTAACAGGCTTTTCTTCAACAATTTCTCCTTTAAGAATAATATCATCCGTTATTTCACGGGCAC
>CAJLZR010000121.1 GCA_905211185.1 uncultured Oscillospiraceae bacterium
AGGTGCTTGCGCATATCTCCAACACCCCGTTTGCGCTTATTGATTATTGTAAAAACAAAGATATTTTAGTGGAAGCATATTCGCCGATTGCTCATGGAGAAATTTTGCGTAACGGGGAGATAATAAAAATTGCCGATAAGTATGGCGTAAGCGTGCCTCAGCTTTGTATAAAATATGATTTGCAGCTTGGCATGGTAGTATTGCCGAAAACTGATAATCCCGAGCATATGAAAACGAATTCTGAGCTTGATTTTACGATTTCCGATGAAGATATGAGTTTCCTTAAAAATATAGAGCATATAAGAAATTACGGTAAATCGTCCGTGTTCCCAATTTTTAAAGGAACGGATAACTAAATAATAGTATTCTTAAAGTAAAAATCTATGAAAACAGCAAGACATTATTTTGAGGTCTTGCTGTTTATTTTAGTTTTTGGCTTTTTGGCAAAAAATTTTATTTCTTATTTTTAGTCATTACTTTTAAACGTGATTTTTGAAAATCTTAGACTAAATCAGAGTACCTCCTGAAATCTTCATAACTCATAGCAATATGTCCGCCCTCTTTCAATGCTTTCTCATCTAACCTCTTTGTTCTACCACTATTTTTCCAAGGATTAATAAGTCTAATATAATTTTTTTCTTCATTAATACCAACGATGGCGTAATCATGTTCAGGGTAAATGATAACATTTTCACCACTTTTTTGATCCTTCACCGAAACCTCTCTTTTAAATCCGCAAGTTACAGCATGCTTTATTTCTAATTTTTTCTTTATTGTAATTATAACATCTTCCTTTTCAGGTGGATCAGAGTCGTAATACGATTTATCTCCCGTAATTGCAAACATTACATCTTTTGATAGTCCACCTTCTAAATCTGTTTTAAAGTTTACCGGTTCCAAGCCTTTCTTTCTGTACACTGCGTATGCCTTTTCGATTAGCTTTGGCCATAAAGCACCATCTTTAATACTTTCAGGCATGAAAACCTTTCTTTTATCTATAGTTATTTTTATCGGTACCACATCCTCGCCTGCCTTGCAAAAAAACCTTATGATTATATCGTTTCTTTTTTCTATTTCATCGGTGCCTTGTATAAAGCAATTCTTGATTGCTTTTGCATTTTTTTTCGTTTTTGATAAAGCCATTAACGCAGACATTAAAAAACAATCTCCGATCTTAGCTTGTTTAACTTCACTGGGTAGGGGAGAACATTTGCCTGAACCGGTGGGGCTAACTATGGGGAATATTTTCGCACCATCCCCTGCATCGCCCAGTGCGTAAGTTTCACTATCAAAATATTCATCGTCTTTTGCAAGTATCTCTCTTTCCGCAAGCTTAAGTTTTTTAGCAACGATATCAAATGTGCTGCGAACAAGTCTGTCTGTATCCTTGTTTATCAAGACAGACTTTTTGTTAGTAACGGGAGTTTCCCATGAACGATACTTAGACGAACTCGGCGAAAATATTTCTGAGTTTTCTTCAAAAAAGCGTATCAAATCTCTCGATTCCCTAAAATTGGATTCTAAATCTAGATACTTAGAATCAAAGCGACTTATGGTATACCTGTTTACTCTTTTCTTGGCATCTGCAAGACTTTCTCCACAGCGAGCTTGTCGCACATATACAAAGTGGTCATCGCACTTTGCAAAATCTACAATCGGTTTTATCAACCCGTCACGTATATCTTCATAGCATTTGCTACGACTTAAAATTCCAAAATCTAATGAGGTGACTTTATCTATATCTTTATCAAAATTATCTGCAAATTTGGCCATATTTGTTTTTAATTGAGTTACATTTTTGTATACCGATTCATAGTTGCTATCTTTTGGTGACACACATTTTTTTAGATCATCATAATCTTCTTCCAAATATTTATAGTATTTTTCAACTGTTTGCTTAGTACTCATAAAGATCACTTCTTTCAATATAAAAATATCTGATATCCTAATGCCAAATGATATGGCCTTTGCAGATACGAGAAACCTATAAAGTGTTCCTCTAACCCCTGTTACTAGAAAGAAACGTTGCTCGGTATGGTCTCGCAATCAAGGACGATATATTTTCCTTCTAGACTTGCACTATTTATTTTAATTTTTTGGTCCGGCGCCAGGATTACTTCCGAGTTGTAATCATCGTTTCCGAATGTAGTATCTTTAAAATCTTTTCCGAAAGCGGTTCCTTTTTTAACGTTAATCTTCATAATAAGCTGACAAGTGAACTGCTTTCCGTTATCCAAGGTGATCGATTTTTTAGAGCGCTGTGCGTTCCCTTGTGCGATCATCTTATCAGTGGATGTGCTTGTTATACCTTTTGATTGGTATACTATGTTGTTGCCGCTAAAATCTTGAGAGATTAATTTTGAATCTTTA
>CAJLZR010000122.1 GCA_905211185.1 uncultured Oscillospiraceae bacterium
ATATCAGTAAACATTTTCTGCTGAGCTATCCCCGCATTATTTATAAGAACGTCAATACTGCCAAATTCTTCTTCTGACTTTTTAACTAGATACTCCGCCTCCTCAAAATCAGAAACATTAGCCTTAAGAGCTATGGCACTTCCGCCAAAAGAGCGAATCTTTTGCAAAAGTGCCATAGCTTCATTTTTAGAATTATTATAATTTATTATTACGTTGTAATTTTGTGAAGCAAAATTTTCAGCCAAAAAAGCTCCGATACCTCTTGAGGCACCGGTTATTAAAACTGTTTTTTTACCGCCAAACATTTTTAATCATTCCTTTATCAAGCATTTTTCAATTTCACCGACGAAAATTTTATGATAATCTTTTTTTTCATACTCTCCATTTAGTGTATCGTCCAAAAAGCAGTCAGGTGTTATAAATTGATTATATATTTTTTTGCAAATCAAAACGCATGACGCTTGCTCGAAATATGGTGCCTTTTGAGCGTATATCGGCTTTAAAACCGTATGCTCGAGTTTATTTATGTTTTTACCCGAGTTTTGTCCCATAAACAGCAGTTCTTTTTTATATTCTTTTCCAAAAAACGATAGTGTATAATATTCTTTTTCTTCTAAAAATTTAAAAGTATAGCGCTGAGGTCTTACGAAAACAGTAGCAACATTTCTTTCCCACAAAACACCCAGCATTCCCCAGCTTGCCGTCATCATATTGCAAGATTTTTCATCGCCTGCCGTTATTAACATCCATTCTTTCCCTATTTTTTCAAAAGGATTAAACTTTTCAAGCTTCGTAACATCTGCTTCAATAAAATTCATAACTAAATCCCCCATATAAAAAATTTAAAATATATCTTCCTTAAATAGTATATACGATATCAAATACAAAGATAATATAAAAAGAGAAAAATTATATTTGGAATTTATTAGCACGTAAAAACCCAATATAAAAACAGGAACTATAAATGTAAAAGAAACAACATTTAAAACTTTTAAAGCGGAAAATTCATCAAGTTTTTTCTTTAAAAAGGTATAAAAAATTTGTCCACCATCCAAATTTGATATGGGCAAAAGATTAAACACACCAAGTCCTATATTCTGGTATGCGATAATTTTAAAAAGCGGGGTCTTATAAATAACAAACAAAACTCCAAAAATAACGGCCAGCAAAAAATTAATAAAAGAGCCGCTTAGAAAAATTAAAATGGATTTTTTATCCTCAAATTGGCAAGAAACAATATCTGTATTAAGGCACCCAAAATTAATGATTTTAACACTATATCCAAAAAACCTCATGCACAGCAAATGCCCTAATTCATGCAGTGCCGCCGAAATGATACCATATATAATAGTACCTTTTGAATCTGTAATAAGCATAAAAGTAATGAGGGCCAGAAAATAAAAATTTAGCTTAACCTTACAATCAAAAAATCTAAATTCTATATCTGCACCCCCATTATATTTAGTTATTCAGATAACCTTTTATTTATACTATACGCTGCCTTTTTACCTGCCCCCATGGCAAGAATAACCGTTGCAGCACCTGTTACTATATCTCCTCCTGCATATACCGATTTATAAGATGTTTCCAAAGTTTCAGGATTCACCCTTATTCTTCCTCTTTCATCAAACTCTATCTCAGGGCAAGAGTTTTTTATAATAGGATTCGAGGCGTTTCCGATTGCCACAATAACCGTGTCCGCTTCCAACTTATAGGTTTTATCATGTATTGGAGTAACAGACTTTCTTCCCGAACTATCAACATCTCCGAGCTTCATTTTTATATATTCAACCCCTTCTACTTTTGCATTATTTCCAAAATATTTTATGGGGTTACTTAAAAATAAAAACTCTATTTCCTCTTCTTTGGCGTGGCTTATCTCATCTTTTCGTGCGGGCATTTCTTCTTCGGTTCTGCGATATATCACAGTTACCCTATCAGCTCCCAGCCTTTTGGCGCACCTTGCGGCATCCATTGCAACATTTCCGCCACCCACAACAACAACATTTTTCGGTTTTATGATAGGCGTATCGTAATCCTCTTTATAAGCTTTCATAAGGTTAATGCGCGTTAAAAATTCATTGGCCGAATATACGCCGGGCATACCCTCACCCGGTATATTCATAAATTTGGGAAGTCCCGCGCCCGAGGCTATGTAAACCGCTTTGTAGCCTTCTTTAAAAAGGTCACTGATTGAAAAAGATTTTCCAATAATCGTATCGGTAACTATATTTACGCCTTTGCTTTTAAGACTTTCTATTTCGTAATTTAAAATACTTCTTGGCAATCTAAATTCAGGTATTCCATAAGTTAAAACGCCTCCAACTTTGTGCAAAGCCTCAAAGATTGTAACCTCGTGTCCGAA
>CAJLZR010000123.1 GCA_905211185.1 uncultured Oscillospiraceae bacterium
CGGTCTCGTCGTATGACCTCAAGGATATTCACTGCCAGGTTCAGCTTTGCAACACTTATCATATGCACTTGCGTCCAGGAGATGAAGTAGTTAAAAAGATGGGTGGAGTTAGAAAATTTACCTCTTGGAATGGCCCCGTACTGACAGATAGCGGTGGGTTTCAAGTTTTTTCACTTGCAAAGCTCAGAAATATTCATGAAGAAGGCGTTGAATTTTCTTCGCATATAGACGGCAGAAAAATCTTTATGAGTCCGGAAACTAGTATGCAAATTCAGTCTAACTTAGCTTCCACCATAGCTATGGCGTTTGATGAGTGCATATCAAATCCCGCCGAATACTCATACACTAAAAATTCATGTGACAGAACTGTGCGCTGGCTTTTGCGCTGCAAGAAAAAAATCGATGAGCTCAACTCTATGGAAGATACTATAAATAAAGAACAAATGCTCTTTGGCATTAACCAAGGCAGCACATATAAAGATTTACGTATTGAACACATGAAAAAAATACGGGAGCTCGATTTAAATGGTTATGCCATCGGCGGGCTTGCAGTCGGAGAGACGGCCGAAGAAATGTATGATATTATCGAAACTATCGAACCTTATATGCCGGCTAACAAGCCAAGATATTTAATGGGCGTAGGCACACCAAGGAATATACTAGAGGCTGTTGCTCGAGGTGTGGATTTAATGGACTGCGTAATGCCAAGCAGAAACGCAAGGCACGGAAAAATATTTACGTGGTCAGGCCCAATTAATATACTAAATGCCAAATATGAACAAGACCCTTCCCCACTCGACATTAATTGCGATTGCCCCACGTGCCAAAACCACTCCAAAGCATACATTCGCCATTTACTTAAAAGCAAAGAAATGCTGGGTATGCGCCTTGCCGTAATGCATAATTTATATTTCTACAACACCCTTATGGAAAAGATAAGAGAATCTCTACAAGAAGGAAATTTTGAAATTTTTTATAACAAATATTCTAAAATTTTATAAATTTACAAGCGCGTAGCCATCATTTCATACCTGGCTGCGCGCTATTTATATAAATTATCCGAACCCTTATGAATGTTATGTTATACTTTCAAATTCAAAAATTTAATAACACTAGTTTTAATCACTTAAACATATAAATACACAAAAACTACAAAATAAGCTCGGCCGTTATTCATGATGGTTAAAGTCTTTGCTTTATAAAATCATAAAAACTCAGCCACTGGTTTTTTCTTATTATAAATCCAAGTTTTTTCTCATCTTCCTTACTGCAATTTTCGTCCTTAAAAGCTTCATTATTTTTTTGATCATTCACTATATATTTCAAAAACTCCAGCTTTTCATCCAAATTTAAATCTTTTGCCACAACATATGTTCTTGCAGTGTAAAAAACCTTATCCCTGGTATCGCCAAAAAACATTTTTTGGAGTAATTCATTTTCTTTAATATTACAGTGCTTCGCCAAGAACTCTTTCCAAACCTTATGGATTGAAAACTGGTGGTCATAATACTCGGCAAAACATTTTTTAGAAGCAGAACTTTCATTTATCATATTATATGTGTATAAAACCTTATTTATTATTTTTATGGTTTTGCGATTTTCAAAATAGCCTAAATTTAGTTGCAAATCCTCAGTTATTTTATAATTATATTTGAAGAAATTTTCATTGTTTTTAAGATACTTAGCCTTATAAAGTTTATTGAAAACATACGTAAGATATACAGTTTGATAAAATTTATGTATCCTTTTATAAAAATCCTCTATATTTCCATCTAATTCCAATATATCAAAATATCTGTAAAGATGCGGCCTGATCTCGGATTCGAAATTAAAAATCACAAGATCATACTTTGACTCCTTGTTTGCCTCAACCGCCACTTGAACCATATCTAGTTTTGGTCTGTCATCCGAATCGACAAACATCACAAATTCTCCGTTACAAAAATCAACTCCCGCTTTTCTAGCTTTAACAACACCTTCGTTTTTATCCTTTGCTATTAACTTTACGGAAGAATTTTTAGACTCATATTCTTTACAAATTTTTCGGCTTCTATCGCTTGAACCATCATCAACTAAAATGATCTCTATATTCTTATAAGTTTGACTAATCAAACTTTCAATACAATTTCTCAAAAAATTTTCCCTATTGTAGAAAGGAACTATAACAGAAACCATACCTTTAATTTCTTTCACTTGACCATCAATTCCTTATTTTTATATTTTAAAAAAATTATCGCCAAGACCACCTTTAATAAATGTCAAAAAGATAATCTCGGCAACAATTTATTAGTATCCCGAACCAAATCCAAAACTTGAGCCATATCCTGAACCAAAGCCAAAG
>CAJLZR010000124.1 GCA_905211185.1 uncultured Oscillospiraceae bacterium
TGCCATACGGCAGCCGCCTTTAGTTTTTAAGAATCCGTTATTGGGCTTGATTATTAAAGCACATTTGATGTAGTAAATTTGTGTTTGCATCAAACTCAAAAGGACGCATTTGATTGGCTGGCGAATAGATTAGTCCATAACGATATTTTTGTGGCAAATTTTCATAGTGAATGCCTTTTAATTTAAGTTCAGGTATGACAGTTGCAGAAGTATGTAATTTATAGTCTATATCATTCTCTGCTTTTAGTTGCATTAAATATTTATCAATTGCATACGCTTGCCTTGCTAAGAAATAGTCTATTACTTCTTGTTTACTTAATTCAATTATGCGAGCATCGAAAACCCAATCTTTGTTTAGTAAATCCAATTTATGCTTTTTCGCATTTCTGTAAAATGTTAAAGAAAGTTTTCCTGATAGGAGTGATAACAGCTTTTCAATACGATTATTTTGACTGTTATTATTACAACCACCGCGTATTAGTATAGAGATTTCGTCACTAAAAGAATAACCGAATATTACGTTCTGAGTTAACTTGCAAAATTCAATAAACGTATCTTCCATTGTATCAAAAAATGACTTATTGATCGCTTGATGATCTATTTTAAAAGTCGCCGTCATTTCTTTTCCATCAAAACGAATGATATAATAATTACCTTTTTTCAGTTTCAAATTATACTTTTCTTCTTTTTGTTTAAGCGGTTTATATTTTTCTTGTGCGTATCCATAACTATATTTTTCTTTTGCCATAATAAACACCTCAGTCAATCACACCCATTGCCTTGAGCATATTATAAGCGGATTGCTTTTTCGCTTCTTTTACTCTGCTACCTGTTCCGTCAACCCACCGACCATTCAAATAGCAACGAACAGTAAAAGTATGCCTGTTATCATCATGAATGTCATCGTTAATTGTCTCATAATAGGGAAGATCATACTCCTCTTGCCGACAATATTCTTGTAGCATATTTATGGCATTCTCAAAAGAGACAATAAAGTTGTTAATTTCTGGCTCAAAGTCTTCTTCTAATTTTTTCAAGACATATTCTGCGGCGCTGTTTTCCGCTTCTTTGCGATTATGTCCTTCACCGCGTTCGCGCATGCCGAGTTCTTCGATTTCACAATAAGAAATAAAACCGTTCCAAAATTGCTGCGTATTATATGTCGGCAAATCATAGCCGTAACGCTGACACCATTCCTGCACGTCATTTTTGTAGCTTATGCGAATTTCGCCATCGTTTTCTTTTAAAAATCTTTCTATATCGAGAATATTTTTAACTACTTTCTCAGTTTTTTTCAAATTGCGGTTTGTATCTAAATATACTGCGCCTACAATGCTTTCGAATAAATCTTCCAAAACGGATTTACCGTTACGAATACCTTGTCCTTCGTCACCTATACTCATTCTTAAGTAGTCTTGTAAATTAAGTTTACTCATTTGCTTGGCAAGAAATTGTTTGTTTACAAGAGAGCTTTTCATCATACTGAAGTCTCCTTCATCGCGACAAGCATACAGACCGCTTCCGTCTTGCCCTGAATACTTATCAATAAGGATATTAACAACTATAAGAGACAGTACGGAATCTCCAATAAATTCTAAAATTTCATTGCTTTGATCTTCCGGATGCTCATAATGATAGGATGAGCGAGTAAATGCTTGTGACAAAAGCTGCTTGCACTCAAACTCATATCCGATGGTTTTCTCAATGGATTCAATCGCGTTTTTCTTTAACATAAAAAATATCCTCCGAAAATGTTTTCGCAAAGGATATAAAAAAGCTTGCATATAAAGAGAATACACCTATCCTCATAAGCAAGCAAACAATACATTAAATTAAATTTTATACATTTCAGGCAAAGCCGCGATACTTTGACGGAAATATATAACACGTAAGTTAATATATCCTTTGCACTTATATGTTACCATAAAAGAATTTATTTGTCAATAATAAGATGTGAATAAAACAACTTTACGAAAAGTATTCTCTTTAAACACTCTATAATAACATAGTAAATTACGGATAAAACTTTTACTACCATTTTACTACCATTGGGGCAGAATTAGGCAGTTTTCGAGCGGTACGGACAGTTTTTTCGGGACAAAAATTTTTTCACGGAATAGACGAAAAATTCGTCTGTAAATTTACCACCATTTTGAAAATTTTTACTACCATTTGATTTCAGGACTTTTTTCTGCCTGCATAAATATTCTGAAAAACGCATAAAACCATAGAAAAAATGCACAAATCACAGCGATTTGTGCATTTTTATGTGGAGCTGATAGCGGGATTTGAACCCGCGACCTCGTCCTTACCAAGGACGTGCTC
>CAJLZR010000125.1 GCA_905211185.1 uncultured Oscillospiraceae bacterium
CCCCCCCCCCCCAGCCACAGTTACACAGTTTTGCTTAAAAACATCTTCCCCTTCCATGTATCCCGGCAATATCTTAACATTAGTAAATGTCAGTCCCGGTGTTTTTCTGACTATTTCTTCGTAGTCTTGCACCGTTACCGCACGCCCCGGCTTTTTAAACAAATTTGCAGCCCTTGCCCTTGCGTGCTCCAATGTTTCTCTATCCTCACCGCCCGTTGCCGGAACAATTTGGTCAACACGTGCAGAATTTAAAATATTATTTTTCGATATTACCTTGGAAATAATACCTTCTTTTGTATTGGAATTTCCACCCTCCGTATAACGCAAAGAACAAATTCTTATGTTTTTATTTCCTATCCTTGGCGCCATACCGTGCTCATGATCTCCAAATATAAGTATCTTTCTTAAGTAATCCATAACATAATGCCTATCGTATTTACCTGAGGAAGATAGATCGTCTATACTGCTCCATTTATAAAATGTTTCTTCGCCGTCAATCATTTCGCTTATCATAATCTCAAAACTACTTTGAAGCACATTTTGGAAATCCATTTCCACGTACTGCGCAGATGTTCCCGTGCCACTTCCTATACACAGCTTATCCTTAAAATCTTGGTCACATGAAACAACCATAAACGCTTCTTCTTCATTGCGCACACCCGCCACAAGATTCCAAGCCTCGCTTACGTCAACAACAAGTTCGCCGTTTTTAATATCCGATTTAAAAGTTGCCAAATCGGTTTCTACCCAACCGCCGTTTTTCTTATAGTAAACATAACTCCGTCCGTAAACGGCTGTATGGGTAAACAATTTAAAAGTGTGATTAGGTAGTATATCCGCTTTCTTTATAGTGGCATTTTCGCACTTGGTTTCGTTTTGGCAAACACGGAAAACGTTTGGGATTATATTATTTATTCTCGGCGGATAATCATACTCATCGTAATCAAGCGTTACTCTGATTTTATATTCTTCATTTAAAGGTACAACATCACCCGGCACTTTTATTTTTACAATTCCGGAAAAAAGGAAGTCATAAGTATTATCCTTTACTATTTCAAGCTTATGCCAACCCAAAACTCCTTCTTCTTCCCCGTAATACTCCCAGCGTACCTTAGCCATTCTTGCAAATTTATCAACATTTTTAATCGGATTGCGTTTTAAGTTATCGCCAGAGTATACCGAAAAATAAAGGTTAAAAATTGAGTCTTTCGGCACTTTGGAATCAAAATTAACAGTAAATCTTCTTACGGCGTTTTTATCATTTCTTCTATCAATATCTTTACCAAATAAGTAAAAAGTTTTGGTGCCGTCAAATTTATAATATTCTGTTTCCGAAGGAAATTCCGGATTTTCAAAACTTACGCTCAGGATATTCGAAGCAATCAAAGTTTGGTGGTTAATATTTTCAAAAACCATATTCCCCGAGCGCCACGGAGTCCTTACAGGCAAGGTAACATCTTCCGAAAGGCCGGAAACATGCAGTAGCGTTTCGGAACCTTTATTTTTATGCATATTAACATCCAAAAGCTTTAAAAACTTTCTTTCAACGCCCGGCAAAATTCGGTTTAAGTATTCATGCTGAACAGATTTAAGCCATGCAAACAATTCAATAAGAGTGATACCCGGATCGGATTCTTGAAAATCCGTCCATTCGGGGTTTATATACCTTATCTGATTTTTTGCTTCATCTAAGATACTTTCAAGCGAAGCATCATTTAAATTTTCAAGTTCTATCATAGCTTTCACCTACCTCTAATTAACCGAAATATTTATGCTGGGCTCACCATAAACAGGAACTACGAAACGTTTTTTCTTGACTTCTTCAAAATCTATCTCTTTTTTGCCTTCAGGGGTTATAATCCGTGTAAATATATTTATATTTTTAATCCACTTTATTCCCTGTATGGTTTTTATATAGTTATAAATAAACTCTTTTCTCGGGAACTCCCCTATTTCCCAGCCATTACCCGAAAAATTGCCTGTTACCGGGTTTAAAAAGCTTTGGAGTTTTGTTTCTATGTTTTTATAAACAGTTTGGTAAGCATTAAAATCATCTATAACAACATCTAAATCAACTGACGTTTCCACGTAACCAACTTCAAAAATCCTAAGCCTTGAAGACTGAGAAAGTGTTGCGGGAGCTTTTTCGTCCATATACTTCCAAATTCTATCTTTTATGCTTTGGAATTTTTCGTACCCTTGCATAAACTTACGCGGAAGCACGGCAACGGACGTAATTCCCATGGCGGTCTTGCTATGCTCATCAACATGCGATAAACACTTTACTTTATATATATTTCTAT
>CAJLZR010000126.1 GCA_905211185.1 uncultured Oscillospiraceae bacterium
CATAAACTTCCACACCGTTACTTTTAAGGTTTTCTATAAATTCTTCCATGTTTTCAGTTTCAACTAAGTTAAGTCTAAAAGCCGCTCCCATACTGCCTCTTAAAACTTTTGGAGAAAACAAATCACAACTACTGCTGCTTATAACAACTGTTTTAACCCCCAGCGCATCACAAGAACGCAAAATGCTGCCAAGATTTGAAGGATTTTGAATATTTTCAAGCAAAACGCATTTATCTATATTTTTAAAATCTTTATTATCTGTACTATTTTTCTTACAGACGCAAAAAACGCCTTGCGGAGTATCTGTATCAGAAATAAACTCGGCAAGCTCCTCGCTTATAACAAAATGTTCATGGCTTTTAAAGCTCATATTACTTATTAAATCCGAAAACCGCTCTTTAAGCTTTTGAGTATAAAAAAGCATTGTTATATCAACCGAATTTTTTAAAGCTTCCTCGCAAAGCCTTACACCCTCTATTATAAACTTTCCCTCTTGCCTGCGAAATTTGGGCATAGAAAGAAGCTTTTTTGCGTATTTTATGTTTTTGTTCGTCTTGCTTGATATAAAATTTTCCATTTTTAATCCTCGTTAAAAAATTCTTCTTTTATAATCGAATAAATTGGCAAATCGCACCAATCGCCCATATTTGTTTTATCATATTTTCGAAGAGTTCCTTCATATTTCATGCCGCTTTTTACCATAACTTTTCCGGAAGCGGGGTTATCTATATGGTGAAGCGCCTGGATTCTATGAACTCCGACTTTTGTAAACAGATAATCTATAACCGCCTTAAGAGCTTCAGTCATAATACCTTTACCCCAATGCTTTTTTGAAAGAACATATCCCATCTCGCAGCATTCTTTACTTTCAAACAACTCTCCAACACAAATGTCTCCGATTGTCTCATCGGAACCCTTTAAAGTAACACACCAGTGGTAGTAGTTATTGTTTTTATATTGCTTATCCCAATCACTCAAAATTTTACGAGTTTCGCTTACATCGGAGTGCGCCTGCCAAGAAAGATATCTTACGTTTTCCGGATCTTTAGCCCAATTGTTAAAAACGTTTTGAGCATCATCTAATCTAAATCTTCTGAGCCGTAATCTTTCGGTTTCAATTACTTGAGTTCCAATATGATTTAGCATAAAATCCCCCTTATAAAAAATTACGTCCGAACTTAAAATCGGGCGTAATGATTTTCAAATTTTAAAATTACTTAGCTTTTTCAACAAGCTTTGCAAAGCCTTCAGGATCAGCTATTGCAATTTCGGAAAGCATTTTTCTGTTAAGGGTTATTCCTGCTTTTTTAAGACCATTCATGAACTGCGAATAATTAATTCCGTTCATACGGCAACCTGCCGAAATTCTTGTAATCCAAAGTCTTCTGAAATCACGTTTACGTTGACGCCTTCCTATGTAAGCATAGTTTCCCGATTTCATTAAGGCTTGTTTCGCCATTTTAAAATGCTTACTCTTAGCTCCCCAGTATCCTTTTGCAAGTTTTAAAACTTTTTTTCTTCTGTTTCTTGTTGTTACTGCACATTTGATTCGTGCCATTTTTATTTACCTCCAAATTATGGTTTACTTTTTCAAAATCTTAAAATTTATATGGCATTAAATCCCTTAGCGCCATCATATTTGTTTTATCAACAGTTACGATACTTCTTAAATTTCTTTTTCTTTTTCTTGTTTTTTTATAGCTGAAAGTTATAATACTAATGGAGAGGAAGTGAATATATGAATAGAATTCGTGAGCTTCGAGAGCAGAAAGGGTTGCAGCAAAAAGAACTGGCTGTTGATATCGGAATATCACAACCTACAGTTTCGGACTGGGAATCTGGTCGAAAAATCCCATCCGCTAAAAGTACAATGAAGCTCTCAAAATATTTTGGTGTAAGTGTAGAATATCTCATGGGAGAAGAGCCTGCTTCACATCCTGTCATCCGTGATGAGGATATCCGATTCGCCCTTTCCGACGGCGATGAGCCTATTACCGATGAGCAGTTTGAAGAAGTCAAACAATTTGTCTCTTTTATCCGTTCGCGCGATGCAAATAAATAAGTAGGTGATCCGCATGACAGCAGACACGCTATTAACCTACGCGCAGTCCCGGAAACATGAGGTCATTTATACAAACACCTCCATCGCGTTTTCTGTTGAAGAATCAAGGCAATGCTATATTGCCATACCACGCGGGCTGTCATCCGTTGACGAAAAGGAAGCCCTCGCCCATGAGCTGGGCCACTGCGAGACGGGCGCGTTTTACACCTACC
>CAJLZR010000127.1 GCA_905211185.1 uncultured Oscillospiraceae bacterium
CCATAAAACTAACAAAAGGATCTAATTTGTTGTTAAAATTATCCCCTGTAAGCATAACTTCATGCGGGTCTTCTTGAACCTCTTTTCTAAATTGAGGGTACCCCTGTATCTCTCTTTTCCTATCATCTATCCACTCAGAAAAATTAGCTATAAGCGGCTCTGTTATATTATCCGTTTCTTCCATGTCATCTACAAAACAAGTAAAAAGCATTCTCGAAAGTATATCGTCGTCCACATATTCCTTACCGGTCCAACCATCACCCACATAACAAAACGGCTGGCGAATAAAGGATGGATTATTTAAAACCTCCTCTAACTTATAATCCCCCGGCTTAATCTTCTTTGCGCCCTCACTTGTTTCTTATTTTGCTTCAGGTTCTTCTGCCACCACTTGCTTGCTAATTCCATGAACAACAACCATTAAAAACAGGCCTTGCATGATCGGTAAAGTTAAATTCAAGGGAAAATAATACTTCTCTATAAGGTGTTGCTACCTTGCTTCATACTGTTTTACTACCGAAGTTATAAGACGCTCTGGACGAAATACATTCTTGAATAACGCATAAATTTTATCCAACCTTTTTTCTATTACCTTACTGCGATCATCATCTTTCGGGAGCTTACCAGATATCCCAGATTTTGCATCTTCCAATTTTTTTAGATATTCTTCTTCGACTGCTTTATTTTTCTTGAAACTATTTGATAAATCTTTATTTGACTTTAAAAAACCGGAAATAAGTTTATCTAACCTATTATCAAACTTATATGTGGCCACTCCGCCACCAATATCTGTAATCGTCAAATGAGGTTTAATAAACCTTTCAAAATCATCGTAACCTAATTCTTTAAGAACATCTTCTAACTTACCCACAAATACCACTCCTTTTGTTAAAATAAATAGTTTTAAAATATACTATTGCACTAATTATATCAATATTTTATATATTATCAAGACACTTTTGGCATTTTTTGCAAAAGCAACAGACTTATCCCTTTAATGAGTATAAGTCTGTTGACTTTTATAAAATAATTCTTTATTTGCAAAATTCTAAAACTTCCGAGACCATGCCGTCTATATCCAAATGATACTTCGAGAGCTGAGAAGTTACCGAGCTATGCTCCACAAATTCATCAGGCACGGCAACAACTTTATAATTGCCTTTGTAGTTGTTCAAAGAAAGCTCAAATCCAAATTTTTGTCCTACTCCCCCGGATTCTATCCCTTCTTCAAAAAAAACTATATTTTTAAACTTTAAAGACTCACAAACTGCTTCTTCCGCTAAGGGTTTTATAACGTTTAGCTTAAGTACGCAAGCGGATATCCCCTGCAAAGAAAGCTTTTGCGCCGCAAAATAGGCGTTTGAAAAAGTTCTGCCGTAGGTTACAAGCAAAACATCTGCGTTTTTATCACCATAAAAATCAAAAGTATTACCTGTATATGAAAAATTATTAGGTTTTTCAAACTCTCCGCCGCGTGGATATCTAACTGCAGCCGATTTTCGGCAAGTAAAAAGAGCACTATCGAGCATAGGTTGCAATTCTTCAAAAAAGCTCGGTGCATAAACAGTAATAGACGGAACCGTATTTAAAAAAGCAACATCAAAAAGTCCTTGGTGAGTTTCACCGTCATCTCCGACAAACCCTGCTCTATCTATTGCAAAAACCACTTTTACGTCCTGAAGCGATACATCGTGTATAATTTGGTCATACGCACGCTGCAAAAAGCTTGAATATACAGCAAACACTGGTATCATACCACCAACCGCCAAGCCACCGGCAAAGGTCGTGGCATGTTCTTCGGCGATTCCTACATCAAAAAATCTATTTTTATATTTACTACTAAATTCTTTAAGCCCTGTGCCTGATGCCATGGCCGCTGTTATTGCACAAACTCTTGGATCGTATTCTGCCGCTTTGAGCATAGCTTTTCCAAACTCAGAAGAAAAATTATTTGATTTACTGTTTTTATCTATTCCGAGCTCTTGATCAAACGCTGAAACCCCATGATATATTCCGGGATTTTTTTCAGCAAACCCATAACCTTTCCCTTTATTCGTAACAACATGCACCACACATGGTTTATTTAAACCTTTTGCTATATTCAGGGCGTCCTGCAGCTGATCTAAATTATGTCCGTCAACAGGGCCATAATATGTAAAGCCCATATCTTCAAACATTCCGCCGGTGCATATAACTTTTTTCACGGCTGACTTAGATTTTTTCATTATATTTTTTATATGTAAACCA
>CAJLZR010000128.1 GCA_905211185.1 uncultured Oscillospiraceae bacterium
TACAGGCGCTATATCCATAGGGTTTTTGGAACCGTAATTTTGCCTGAGAGTACATAAAAAAGTTGGGATTAACTGCAGTGATGCCGTGTTGATAACAACAAACATTATCATTGAATTTGTGGCAACCAAAGGGTTTTTCATTTTGGATTCTTTTTTTAGTTCTTGCATAGCCTTTATACCAAATGGAGTGGCAGCATTTCCGAGCCCCAATAAATTGGCGGTTATATTCATGCATATTGCTTTTGCGGCATTGCTTTTAAGGGGACAATCCGGAAAAAGAAGCTTTATTATCGGTAAAAATAGTTTTGATAAAAAATCCGTAATTCCTGATTTTTGCGCTATTTTCATTATTCCGCTCCACATTGCCATCATTCCGAGTATCGAAATTATAAGCGTTACCGCATCACCCGCCCCTGTAAGGATAGCTGAAGAAAGACTATTTATTTTACCGGTACAAACTGCGCAGAGTATGCTTACTAAAATTGATATTCCCCAAATATAATTCATCATAATAATAACTCCAAATGTTTGATATTTCTAAATAGATATGAAATATAGTTTTTTTTTATGTGTTTTTTGGGGGAAAAACTATTATTCGTCAAAAAAATACATATATTGACAAAAAAGTTTAAAAATAGTAAAATTTAAAATTATAGAAAATATTAATGAAAGCGGTGCTTAAAAATGAAGTCCACGGGTATTGTCAGAAGAGTAGATGATTTGGGAAGGATAGTTTTGCCAAGGGAGCTTAGGAAAATCCTTAATATAGATCCCAGAGATTCACTCGAAATTTTTATGGACGGAGATACAATAATTTTGAGAAAATATGAACCCCAATGCATTTTTTGCGGCCAAGCAAATGGCGTAAGAACGTTTAAATCCAAAAACGTTTGCGAAAACTGTATTAAAGAAATTAATAATGCGTCTATCTGATTTGATATATAAGTAAAATCTTAATAAAACGCAGTTGCAAATTGGGTGTATTTATATCTTTACTTGCAAGAACATTTAAAGTAAGGTATAATACATCCGTTGTTTTTTATTTTGTAAATTTCTATTTTTGAAAGGGCGGTTTCATGAATTATCTTGACAAAAAAACAGTTCAGGACATAGAAGTAGAGGGCAAAAGAGTTTTACTTCGTTGTGATTTTAATGTTCCGCTTGACAAAAACGGGAATATATCCGATACTTCCAGAATAGATCAAGCGCTTGAAACAATTGAATACCTTCGAGCAAAAGATGCAAAAATTATTGCATGTTCGCATTTAGGTAGACCTAAAGGAAAATTTGAAAAACAGTTTTCTTTGGCGCCGGTTGCAAAATATCTTTCCGACGTTTTGAAAAGAGAAGTAAAACTTTCTGATGACGTTGTGGGAGAAAGCGCAAAAAAAATTGTTTCCGAATTAAAAGACGGGGACGTGTGTTTGCTTGAAAATTTAAGGTTTGAACCCGGTGAAGAAGCAAACGATTCGGAGTTTTCCAAAAAATTAGCTTTTCTTGCCGATATTTACGTAAATGATGCATTTGGAACTTGCCATAGATCGCATGCCTCAACGGTTGGCGTTACGCAGTATTTGCCGTCTGTTTGTGGACTTTTGGTGGAAAAAGAAGTAGGCGCAATCATGAAGATTATGGAGTCTCCCGAACATCCGTTTGTCGCCATTGTGGGAGGAGCAAAAATTTCGGATAAAATCGGAATGATAAATTCGCTTCTTGATAAAGTCGATACGCTTATTTTAGGTGGCGGAATGGCCAATACATTTATGAATGCTTTGGGGTATTCGGTTGGAAAATCTCTTTGCGAGAGCGATAAAGTCATAGCAGCAAAGGACATAATGGCAAAAGCTAAAGAAAAAGACGTAAGGCTTACGCTTCCGTTTGACGTGAAAGTTACAAAAGAGTTTAAAGAAAATGCCGAGCTTCAAGTTGTTGAGGCCGATAAAATCCCGGAAGAATGCACGAGTTTGGATATAGGGCCGAAATCGTGCAAGCAATTTGAGGAAGTAATAAAGGAAGCAAAAGCTATTTTGTGGAATGGACCTATGGGTGTTTGTGAATTTCCAAAATGTGCAGAAGGGACCAACGCAATTGCTAAATTTATATCTGAAAGCCATGCCCGTGCCGTCATTGGGGGAGGAGATTCTGCCGCAGCTGTGAGAAAATCCGGATATTTAAATAAACTTACTTATATTTCAACC
>CAJLZR010000129.1 GCA_905211185.1 uncultured Oscillospiraceae bacterium
TAAGCCCTTTGCTATTAAATTCTTTCTGTAATTTCTCTTGATTATTTACAATTATATAAACGTCATATCCGTAGCCGTATAATTCATGATTTGGGATAATCTTTTTGCCTTGTGAATACGTAAGGATTATTTCAATATCGTCTTTATATAAGCATATATGAGGTTCTTTAGAATTTAGATATTCAACTGCATTAAATCCTAAGTCTGATTGGCAGGCTTGATGATTTGATGGTAGAAATGTCTGGGATAGGATTTAAACAAATTGCAAAAACAAGAGAATATAATAAAGAGGTTTTGAAGGATCCCAAAAAATCGGAAGAGCATAAAAAGGAGCTTAAAACGATATCTAAAACATATGGCAAAGAGTTTGGAAAAGGAGCTTTTGAATTTAGACACAAAGCTATTGAATTTTACTGTAAGTAGAAATCGCCGCCGAATCTGCGTGTTCGGTGGCTTTTATTTTGCTTTTTGTATGTTTTTATTTAGCTACGCTTCAAGATATTTTAAATCACAGCTCCGAAAAAATGACGTTAAAGTATTGCGGCATCGAGAAAGAAAAGAAAGAAACCATGCTAAAAATTTTGGCAGAATTATGGTAAAATTGAATAGTAGGATAGATAAAGGAGCGGAAAATGAAAATAGCATTTTTGGATAGAGACGGAACCATAATAAAAGACTACCCCGACAGAGAATGGGCAAATATAAAGACTCCCGAATTTTTAGAGGGTTCCATAGATGCCTTGCGATATATAAAAAAGCAAGGTTTCGAAATAATCATAATAACGAATCAGTATTTAATCGGAGAAAAAATAATTACGTTGGAAGATTATCAAAATTTTAGCAGTTTGTTTCTTAAACCATTGGAGCAGAATAATGCTCAAGTACTTGATGTTTTTTACTGTCCCCACGCAAGAAGTGAAAACTGTGATTGTATAAAACCAAATCCAGGTCTTGTAAATCAGGCTTTAAATAAATATCCAAATATAGATTTAAGTAAATCTTTCTATGTCGGAGATTCTTTATGTGATAAAGAGCTTGCCGAAAGCTTTAATCTCACATTTTACGGAATAAACATACCCTGCAAAAACAAAATAAGCGCTTTGAACCAAGTAAAAATGTTTTTGTAAATTTAGAGGTGAAAATCGTGAAAAAATCAATATGTTTGCTCATCTGCTTGTTTTTTGGATTAATTATGCTTTGCGGATGCAAAAAAGATAATACCCCCGAGCAAAGCTACTCAAAATATTTTGAAAATAATAGTGGCTGTGCAGTTTTCTTTAAAGATAACGAGTATTACACATATAATTATGAAATAGCAAATATTCAAAAATCACCATGTTCTACGTTTAAAATAGTGCTGACTCTTGCCGGATTAAAATATGGTGCGCTGCAAGATGAGAACACAGTCATCAAATGGGACGGCGAAAAAAGATATTTTGATGAGTGGAATAAGGATTTAAGTTTAAAAGAAGCTTTTAATTTATCGGCCGTCTGGTATTTTGAAAAAGTAGCGAATGAGATTGGAAAAGAAAAATTAGCAGAGTTTGTAAATAAAATTTCTTATGGCAATAAAGATGCATCAGCAGAAATTCCTTGTTGGCTTGATTCATCACTAAAAATCTCGCCTAAAGAGCAAGTGAACTTTTTGAAAAACTTGTTTGAATACAGACTTGACGTTGATAATCACCACATAGAAACGTTGAAACAAATTATGCGAAAAGATAGCATAAACGGTGGCATATTGTACGGCAAAACCGGAACAAGCGGAGAGGGTAACAACGGTTGGTTTGTTGGATTCTATGAAAAGAATAACGAAAAAACATATCTTGCAATTAACTTATCTGCAGGAGAAAATGTTTCAGGTAAACAGACCGAAAAGATTGCTAAAGGCATAATAGCTGATTGCTTTTAAAATTCTTCGTATAACAACTTATAAATTCAAGGGTGATATATTGATGAGTATTTATAACTATTTAATTGAAGGAAATAAAAAATATGATTCAAATAAAGAGTGTTATGCGTTCCTGCGAATTTCTGAATTTTGAGTACCAAACAAGCTTTTTGCGTATCGATTTTTTCGATACACAAAAAGCCTATTCTTCAGTACCTTGATGGTACCGGTGGCCGGACTCGAACCGGCAC
>CAJLZR010000130.1 GCA_905211185.1 uncultured Oscillospiraceae bacterium
ATTCACTCCTTAATTGTTTGATATATAACTATTCTATTTCGAATAACAATTTAGGGCTTTTTGAACTCGGAAAGGTGTATTTTAGGGATAGTAAATGTGATACCGGTTGCAAGGAAATAAATACTTGCGGATTTATTATGTCGGGCGTTAGAATACCCAGGGGCTTCGGAATTAGCAAGGATGTTAAATATAATTATTATGATTTGCTTAATTACTTGAAAATTATAATGGATAGGTTTGGGCTTATTCCGAATAGTTTTAAATTCTTGGCCGAAGGCTCCGGTTATGATATTGCCGTAAATGGCAAAGCGATTGGATTTATAGGCGAAATTAATAAATCAAAGCTGAGCAAAATACAAAACCTTAAACTTATTAAAGATGATATTTTTTACTGCGAATTTTATTTGGAAGATATAGAGGAAAAAGTTAAAAAAATAGCGTTTGAATCTAAATACCCACCTGTTAACAGGCTTTATAATTTCATGCAGGGGAAAGATATATCCGCAAAACAAGTGGAAGATGTTATAAAGTCTGCCGATGAAATTGTAAGGAACGTAGTGGTTAGAGATATTTATTCCGATAAGACCTTTGCGGAAATCGAGCATGCCGTGCTTTATGAAGTAAACTATTGCAGCAAAAACGCAACTTTAACTTCAGAAAAAATCGAAGAGGTGGAATCCAAATTCATAAAAGAACTTTCCGAAAAATTTGGTATAAAGTTTAAGTCATAAATAAATTTCAAAAACAAAATCCGTATAAGTAATGTTACTTATACGGTTTTTTATGTAAAAGAATTAGCTATCTAGCATATTTTGTATGTATACCATATCTTGCTCTGTTAAGACGTACGGCTTATCTGGAGTGTGATTCCAGCGCATCTCCTGTTTGCTGCGCATAAACCATGCGTATTTTCCGTGTGTGGCTTTAAGAAATAAATCCAAAGTTACGTCAACATGATACCATTGTCCGTTTATCTCAACAAGATTCCAGGCATGCCCCATGCCCAAAGAACTGCCGTCTATGACCTTACATTCTATGTTGGCGGCACCGCACAAAATGTTGTATGCTGCTGGTATTCCGTCATACACTGCACAGTTATTTAATAAGCATGCGTCTGCGGTGTGAACAAAGTGGTTTGCACAATAACCGTCCAAAAATCCCTCAACAACATGCCCCGTATCATACTTGCAATTTTTGTATATATAATCGTGTAAAAATATAGCTTTTTCGTAATCCGTCGTACATCCGGCAGAGTACATTTCTTGAAGGATTTCGTTGATTTTATTTTTAAATATTTCCTTTTGTGCCGGCTGCATGTACCGAAGTGTTTCCTCGAGGCTATATCTATGGGTTACGTATCCACTTATTTCTTCATCGGTTTCGCCTTGGATATTTGTTATATCTCTTGGTTTGGAATGTTTTATATTGCTATAAACACTTGGTGCAGATAAAACGCTTAAAATAGATGCGGGTATTAGAAACTGGGGGCTATATATAACTTTTTTAACCCCGTTTGATATTTTAGAGCCAAAACTTTCGGTAGCCGCTTTGCTGTTACCGGTGCTTTCTTGTTGCCCAGGGGGCGTGGCGAATGTCCACGAAAAATTGAAAAGAGATAAAATTGTACCTAGAAGTGATGGTAGTATTTTTTTTGATATAAACTTATTCATAAAAACGCCCTTAAAACGTATTTTACTATAATTGTATCATATTTTAACACAAAAATCAATTAAATTTAAAATGGCGAAAAATATATCACGATTGTTTAAAAAGCCAGCAGTAAAAACGCAAAAATATTTAGCTTTGCTTGACATTTATTATGTATAATATATAATTTTCTGGAGACTTAGATTTAAGAATTCCGTTTATGTTATTTTTTTATAAGGAAGAGTGTTTATCGTGAAAAGCATAGAAAATTTACAAAAAATGGCTAAAAGTTGATGAATAATTTTATAAAGGGAAAAACTAAAAAATAGAAGCTCGTACGCAATTCGTACGAGCTTCTGCTGTGTTTAATTTATGTAATTTGGGTTTTAGTTGGTTCCGGCTTTCCCTTTTTTTCTGTTAGTAACAATTATTATTGTAGTAA
>CAJLZR010000131.1 GCA_905211185.1 uncultured Oscillospiraceae bacterium
GCATAAGCGTATGCTTGAGGTTGTTCATATTTGAGCTGTCCACCGCATAGAATTTTTCGGTTTTATCATTGGAATTCAAAATACCGGAGATTTCAGGTGCTGTTATTTCATGTTCGTGAGTACCGACGCTGTTTTGATATATGTCCTCGATGTTTGACTTTAGGTCTAAAGCGTTGTTATTTATTTCTCTTAGAATATTTTCAGATGAATTTGCCATAGAAAAAGAAATTTCTTTAAGATATGATTCTGCTTGCGTTTTAAGGCTTTCCTCGCTGCGTCTGGCAGTGCTTTGACCGAGCAAATCAGCTTTTTCTTGGGAAAAATTTGATAAATTTACCACACTTATGCCCGTTATTATAAGCGAAGAGAACTGAACTATGGCTGAGAAAAATAGTATTATTAGCAAAATTTTCTGCCCAATTTTCAGTTTTTTAAAAGCATTTCTATACATAAAACAGCCACCCCAAATTCCATAAAGATATTTGAGGAAATTATATCATAAAATGAAGCAAGTTAGTATAATTTTGTTAAATAATTTAAATCATATTCTTTTTTTTAAGAAAAGCCCATGTTACAAACATAGAAACAGCCATTAATACAAACGGTACCCACCAATATTCCATGGTTGGTATGTTGGTGTTGTTCATACCGTATATTCCCGAAATAATAGTCGGCATAGAAAGAATAAGTGTTATTGAGGCAAGTATTTTCATCACGGAGTTAAGATTATTTGAAATTATGGATGAAAAAGCATCCATTGATCCGGATAAAATGTTAAGGTATATTTCAGACATTTCCAAAGCCTGTTTGAACTCAATCATAACGTCTTCAAGAAGCTCCGACTCTTCTTCGTTTAGTTTTATCATTTTGCTTCTCGAAATTTTTCCAAGCATTATGGTTATGGATTTAAGTGAAGCTGAAAAGTAAACTAATGATTTTTCAATTTCCAAAAATTGTATAAGTTCCTTATTTTGCATAGATTTTTTGAGTTCATCTTCGACGTGCTGTGTTATCTTATTGATTTGATTCAAATATTTAAGATATTTTCCAGCCATTCGGAGCATTATTTGAAGTGCCAAATGGTGCTGTTGCTGAGTGTATGAATGTTTTAAAAGGCCTTCTGCGAATTCCTCCATAACCGAATTTTCTTTAACTGATATGGTTATAAGGTTATCCGGCGTTAATATCATACTTAAAGGGTTTGTGTAGTAAGTAAGATTTTTTCCGGACCTGTTAACTATCGGACTATCAATTACTATTAGTGTTGTATCTTCTTCGTGGTCAATGTGTGAAGATTCTTCTTCGTCTAGTGAAGATCGCACAAATTCGGGCTGTATTTTGTAGTTTGATATAAGGTAACTTATCTCATCTTCAGTAGGAGCAACGCACCTAATCCAACAATTTTTTTCATAATTGTTTATTCTAGTTATTTTTCCATCTATTGTTTTATAATAATTTATCATGCGATCATCTCCTTGACTGTATATAAATCATTTAATAATAATTGTAACACATTATTTTTGTTTTTTACAGTCAAATTTAAAAAATCATATTGTTTTTTTGCGGATTATGTGGTAATATCTATTCGGTTAAGTATTAAAATAGGAGGGATTTGATGTGAGTGACCAAAAATTAAGCGGTTTTCAAACGAAACAAGTCGCCGGTGGCGCTGAGGTCGATAGTGAGTTTTATAATACTTGTACCAAGTGCGGTAAAAAGTGGGATATGCGTGAGTATGGTTATGGTGAGCAAGCTATGCCGAATTGGGTTACCGGACCTTTGTGCCCTGAGTGCCTCAAAAAACAACAAGAGGAATTTTTTAAAAAATCTAAACATGAAGATGATGTCAAAACTTAGTTTAGCTGCATGTTTTTGTTATGCATATTGTCTTAATTGCTTATATTGCTTTATAAATATTTGAAGCGGATGTGAATATTTATTAAAATTTTATGCGGGTGTGGCGGAATTGGTAGACGCGCTAGGTTTAGGTCCTAGTAGTGAAAGCTGTGCAGGTTCGAGTCCTGTCACCCGTACCACTACGGAGTGCCATAAGGGGCATGAAATTCTTTTATGGCATCTCCATTTAT
>CAJLZR010000132.1 GCA_905211185.1 uncultured Oscillospiraceae bacterium
AAACCGGGAAAGAAATTACAGACGAGCAAATTTCGGAAATAATTAAAAATTTCGAAATTGCTTTGCAAGATAAAGAACTTTTAAAAGAAGCGGATCTTGAAAACGTTTCAGGTGGCAACGTTAAAGCCAATGCAATAAAATATTCATCCGCTATTTTAGGCGCAGCACTGTTTTCAGCAACCGGACACTATTTAGGTAGCAAGGTAGGTTATAAAATCTCACCCTCTTATCATTACTTGGGTGATGATTTGGAGTGGCACAATATAGATGTTGGCGTGCGCTACGGACGATATGTCGGAACAAGTATCGACGCCATAAGTGGCTTTGGAGGCGGCTGGAAATTTGGCGAGTATCTTTGTGAAAAATGGAAAATTGAAGATAAAAAAACTAAAAAATAAATTTTAAACTATATTAAAAAGGCGCTGATTTGAACCATTCAGTGCCTTTTAATTTTTTATATTTTACTTAACCGCTATTTCTGCCCAATAACTGCGCGATCTATGTTATTTATATCTTTAAAAATTCTTATAGCTTTAATTCCATAGTTTTCCATAATAGTTTTGACATCTTGCGCCTGATCAAATCCTACCTCAAAAGCAATCATTCCGCCGCTTTTTAATTTTGGAATCCACGTTTTACAGATATTTTTATAAAAATAAAGACCATCTTCCCCGCCCTCGAGCGCAAGGCGGGGTTCTTTTTTTACTTCTTCTTGCAAACAGCTTAAATCGCCTGTTTTTATATATGGCGGATTGGAAATAACAGCATCGAAGAACTCATCTTGAAAGTCACTTGATATTTTAAAAACGTCACCATTTATAGCAGTAACTTTGCATTCATTTAAAAAAATGTTTTCTTGCAAATATGAAAACGCTATTTGCGAAAGCTCGGCCGCGTAAACTTCTGATTTTTCACCTAAATTTTTCTTAACTGAAATCGCAACACAGCCGCTGCCACTGCATAAATCGATAATTTTAGGGCCCTCCACGTTTTGCAAATAATCCAAGCTCTTTTTCACTAATACCTCTGTATCTTCACGCGGAATCAAAACACCCTCACCGACTTTAAATTTTAAATCCATGAAATACCAATAGCCCAAGATATATTGGAGAGGTACGTGCTCCGTGCGAAGCTTTATAATATCAAACAGCTTTTTTTGAACTTCAGGCTCTACCGCCTCATCTTTTTTCATAATCAAATCTATTTTACTTATATTAAAGCAATGCTTAAGTATGGAATAAATCTCATATTTATACGTATCCTTATACTCACGCTTTAAAATGCTTTCTGCCTTTTTATAAACTTCAGCCCACGTCATAAAATTATTCCTTTGCCACACTGTTTTCCGTGCTTTCTTCATCTTCCACCGAAAGAATGGGAAAGCTTACCGTTACAGTTGTTCCAAAATTTTCTTCGCTTATTATATCTAAGTTTCCGCCGTGCAAAGTAACTATTTCATCTACTACGGCAAGCCCTATTCCCGAGCCTCTTTTTAAATAATTTGCTTTGTAAAATTTTTTGGTAACATTGGGCAAGTGCTCAGCAGGTATTCCGCAGCCATTATCCGTAACACTAACATATACCATATCCCCGTTAACCCCGGCCATAACACTTACGCCGCCGCCCTCCGAAGTATACTTTAGGGCATTATCTATTATGTTTATAAATACTTGACGTATCCTATTTTTATCTCCCAAAATAGGCGGCAATATTTTTGGTTCATTATACATAAGCGATTTTTTCTCATTTTGAGCTCTATCTTTAAACATATAAACGGCTTCGCCAAGTTCTGCCAAAATATCTATTTTTTCCTTTATTAGATTTATCCGTTTTTCTTTTATACTCGAAAAATCAAGGAGTTCATCAACAATCCAAGAAAGCCTTGCAGCTTCCTTTACTATTGTGTTAAGTCCCTTTTTTATGGTAGATAAATCCGATTCCACGTCGCATATCTGCATGGTTTCCGCCCAACCTTTTATTGCAGTTAGCGGCGTTCTAAGTTCATGACTCATCCTTGCCATAAATTCACTCTTTGCCTTATTTGCT
>CAJLZR010000133.1 GCA_905211185.1 uncultured Oscillospiraceae bacterium
CAGTATCAAAAGCTCCCCAGCATTGAGTTCCTCTATAATATCCTTGGCAAAAATATTATAACACCTGCCGGTGATTACCATTACTTTCCACATAATGCTCAGGGAGAAAATATAGACGAACTGAAGGAAGTTCATGATTGGATTAAAAATAAATATAAATATGCCGATGATTGCCTCCAGGCTAAGTGTAGAAGACAGCATTCGTTGGTGCAACAAACAGTTTATACTTTTTACATACTAAATAAGTACAATAGAAAAGTTAATAATTTAAGAGGTGACTATATTGATCTGCATTGGGCGAGCTCAGCTAACCTAAATGTACCTCTCTTTTGTATAAATACCGGCGGAAATATGAATTATACAGATGCGGATTACGCTAAAGCCAGGGCAGTAATGAATAAAGCTTTTCCGATACCCACAAAGTATGAAAAACAAGATTTAGCGGATGGTGTGTATGTCATCGAGAGTGCTTTACAGAAAAATAAAGTTTTAGATATAGCAGAGGCGAGCAGTAAAGATAATGCCAATTTACAGCTCTGGGATAGAAATGGCACAAACGCTCAGAAATTTAGAGTTAGTTACGATAAAACCAAAGGATTTTACACGATCTCACCGCTTTGTTCAGGCAAAAATTTGGGAGTAAGAGGAACAAACGCCAATATTTTGCAGTGTAATAAAAATAACAACAAAACTCAAAAATGGCATTTAATTTCTGCGGGTCGTGGCTATTTCTACATATCTTCAAACAGTAATAGCCTTTTTGCAGATGTAAGTATATCTAATACGAGAAATGGTACGAACGTTCGCTGTTGGGAACCAAACGGTACCAATGCTCAGAAGTTTAGATTTATTAGGCAATAACAAATTATAAATTTTAGTAAAATTTAAGACAAACAACCGATCTCCAAATAGCTGACGGTTGTTTGTTTTTTTGCAATTATAAGCCTTGTAAATTTAATTAAAATTATAGATAATAAAAATGGTTAATAATAGGGGACTATGTCTTTAGCGTACGATTTTTGCGTATGGGAAAACTACATATTTTGCCATTATTATATGTTATATAAAAAATCTTGCGTTTGTTTGATATAATTCATTTGTCTTAGCGCAACGGATTTAAACCTAAATGGGGGATGTAAATGATTAGTTATGGATTAAAAGATAAAGTGGCTATAATTACGGGGGCAAATAATCCGCAGGGGATTGGGGCAACAACAGCTTTTGCTTTTGCACGTGAAGGAGCAAAGCCGGTTTTGATATATAAAAAAATTCCCATGCGGTTTGATGAAAATAAAACCGATAAAAATGGACCTGATAGATACTACAAAGCAAATTCGGGAAACGCAGATGTTGTAGAAGGTAAGCTTAAAGAAATGAATGCTAATTATATTATTTTAGAAAGCGACATTTCCGATGAAAACTCTGTAAAGGAAATCTATTCGGCGGTTATAAAAAAATACGGGAAAATTGATATTTTGGTTAATAATGCGGCGGCGGCCGATATGGACGGTATTGATACAATCGAAAAAATCACCCAAAATGTGATTGATGATACGTTTGCAGTCAATGTTCGAGGCAGTATTTTAATGATAAGGGAATTTATCAATCATCGCAGTGCTTATGGAAGAATTATAAATATTTCTACGGATGCATCACAGGTTTTTGCAGGTCAAATTACATATGGAGCAAGTAAGGCGGCCTTGGAAGCGCTCACTCGAAGCATTGCTCTTGAGGTAGGAAAATATGGAATCACAGTGAACTGCGTTGCACCCGGACCAACTCAAACAGGGTGGATCGATAACGATTTGGAAAAATCGGTTGTTCCGCTAATTCCAATGGGAAAATTAATCGAGCCGGAGGATATTGCCGAAACCATTTTATTTTTGGCAAGCAAGCAATCAAAAATGCTCACGGGACAAATAATAAAAGTTTCCGGCGGACACGCACTTTAATTTGTAATTTACCTATTATATAAATGGTATTTACCAATATTGTAAGTTCCATAAGCATGAAAACTCCCTGTGCCAAAAAACACAGGG
>CAJLZR010000134.1 GCA_905211185.1 uncultured Oscillospiraceae bacterium
AATAATCAGGCGGCGGTTTAAAACTTTCCTATTAATCTTCAAAGTCACGCTTTGAACAACATAGTAGCTGTTAATTATTCTGTTCCATAAACGTATCCTACATCATCATCTGATTTGATAGGGATGGACTTTACTGGTGCTTTACCCCGTTTCTTTAGAGCGGCATTGAATTGTCGAAGATTATACATTCTTGTTGAAGCCAGTGGCCTTTTTTGATCACGGTTGTGTTGCGCTTTAAATTCATCGTCATCGATTTCATATTCTTTAAATTCGGCAGATTCGGCGAAGGTTACATGACGACCCGGACGTTTTGATTGCAGTATATGATAAAGTCTTGCAAACAAGATGCCCAGAAAACCTGTTCCAAATAAGTCTTTTTCGTAATATTTGTCATCTTTTGAATCTTTATCTTTACTTTTAATCCCAGCAATACCGGCTAAGATCCTAATATAAGTGGACGTAATAGGCAGTTTTTCAATATAGGTGTTTGCATCAAAATAACTACCAAGGTCAGTTTTCTTCCTGATAGCATACTCAGCAAAAAAAGCTTTAAGGCGGCTACACTCGTTTGTTAGATATTCAACCTTTTCATGAAACAGTTTCCTGGAAAGATCTCTTTTGGGGGATCTAAATGTTCGTTGTTTTAATATTCTAGCATGGTTTTCTTCTTCTTCGAATAGGTTTTCTAAGTTAATTTCATCCAGTGTTTTGAAAAAATCTTGAACAAACTTCTTTAACGACGCTAAAGTGCCTTTAACTTGTGGGAAAAAAGTAAGTAATTGTTCTCCTCCAAGCGCACTTACGATATACTTGCCGGCGATTTTAAGACCTTTAGTAATCCCCCACCGTCCAGCACCATCCAATACCCTTTCCCACTCTTGAGCGCTTTGGTTATGAGCATCAGTAATTATTTGCTCTAATTCATTCACAACTTTTTCTGTAGTTTCTTCGGTTACAATTTCAACTTTTAGCTTTTTTTTGCAATTTATATAGCCCGTGTGGATTTCTTTTGCCTTGCGGTTGGCTGTTTCTGATTTAGCGTATTCACTTATTGCATTTTTTATAGATTTTAAGTCTTCATTGCTAACATTCGGCATAAAAAGTTCCTCCCTTAATAAAAATTTTTAAAATCTGTAAATTTTTTCCATTAAATATATAATAATACATGCTTAAAGTAATTTTATATTATTAATATTTATAATATCAATATTATTTTGTTTTTTACGAAAATACAAAATAATTTTTGAAGATTGTTTTTTTCTAATTGTAATTAGAAAAATTAATGGTATATAGTCGTATAAATATTTTAAATAAATGTTGAACCAAAACATGTAAAAATAAAATTATCAAGTGATTGAGGTCATAAATTTTTATATATAGTTTTATTACAAACAATCTTGGCAATAATTTGTGAAAATTACCGCCATACGATTAAATTTTACAAGTATTAAAGAGAATTAATTTTAAGACAAAAAGGTTCCACAAGTGAATTCGTTGAATATCACCAAAAAGCCAATAGGTTAACTATTGAATGTTTTGCCAGTACCGTGCAATGGTGATTTAACCCTAGAAAGCAATTATGGAACACGAGTTGTCTTAAAGTTTAAGAATCTTATTTTTCTAATTTTATTTTATTCTGTACTCTATTAATGGGGCCTTTATCGTAGGCGATGGTGGATAAATCATTTTTCGTAACTACGGTACCTTTCTTAGAAGGTAGATTAGTAACATTCTCTTTTGTTGTGTTAGCAAAGGTAATTGGATTTATCTCTTGTTCTGGTTTTGTGTCACCGGTACCACCTGCAACTTTAGGTAAGTCTTCTGGAGCAACAGTTTTCTGTGTTTCCACTTCTAATTTAAGCGGATCTTTCTCCTCGGTTGGTATTGGTTCACCGGCACCACCTGCAACTTTAGGTAAGTCTTCCGGAGCAACAATTTTCTGTGTTTCCACTTCTAATTTAAGCGGATCTTTCT
>CAJLZR010000135.1 GCA_905211185.1 uncultured Oscillospiraceae bacterium
CGCCCCAACCACAATCAACCCAATTGATATATAAACAAGCTTTTTGGTTCTAGAAATTTTTTTGCATGTATTTTTTTCCGTTTTCATTGTTTTATCCTTATTCATTTTGAATTCCTCCGTTTTTCTGAGCGTTCTTTTATACCTTTATAACTTCTTTTGCAAAAATCCGATATCTGCCGTATCAATTTAAATGTGCCGATAGTTATAAGCATCGTAACACCCGCAAAAATCATTGATACTCCAAGCGCCGACAGTGCACTTAGCAAACTTTGCGTAATAAATGATATCGCAATTCCAAGCGCCACAACCGTACATATTGCGCCCAAAGCAATCATCGCAAAAAGAAAAGCAAAAAACAAACCTACGAAAGTTAATACTCCGACCACGATCGGACTCCATAAAGGAAACGAAAGAATTAATATTGCAAGCACAACCAAATATCCGTGTTTTGTAAAAAATTTATCTATGAAATCAAAAACTTTTTCCGACGTTGTTTTATTTTTACTTTCTTCTGGAATCAATCTCTCGGCTATCGTTTGCGTGCTTTCCATTTGCGCAACGGCTTCTTCCTCCCCCATTCCGCTTTCGATACGATCGTCTATCATCTCCGTATAATAATTAACTGTTTTTTCTCTTTCTTCTTTTGGTAAAGAACTTAATTTGCACTTAAGATCATCCAAAAATTCTGCTTTATTCAACTTCATTCTCTCCTTCTATAAAATTATAAATTTTCATAACCTTTTCCTTACTGATCAAAAAATCGTTTATACGCTTTTTTCCATCATCTGTAATTTTGTAGTATTTGCGTAGCCTTGTATTGTATTCCTGCGTATAAGTGGTAAGATAGCCTGAATTTTCGAGTCTTCTTAATATAGGATACAGCGTAGATTCAAAAATTTCAATGTACTTTGATATATCTTCAATCAGTTTGTAGCCATATAAGTCTTTATTTCTGAGCGCCGCAAGCACGCAAACTTCCAAAAAGCCTTTTTTTAATTGTGCATCCACTACAACACCTCCTTACAACAATATTATACGTCACATAGTATGATGTGTCAAACAATATTTTTGACTTTTAAAAAGAATTGCTACGGCTATTTTTGTGTAAATATTTTTGTATTTTGCAAATTCGTTATTGACTTTTGTGTGTTTTTTACAATGTAATCAGGATATATTTTATTTCATTTATTAAAACATATTGATATATTTTACCAAACAAAATATATCCCGATGTATTAATTGTTGGAAGGAGGTAATCAACATGAACGAAAAACATGTTAAAGCGCTGAAAATGTTTCCTTAGAAAATGTTTCCGGCGGTTCTTATTTTAAATATGAGCTCAACAATGGGACATCTTTTTGGTGTGTATATGATGAGAAAACAGGCGATTTCGACCCGGGCTATAAAACAGAAGAAGATGCAATAGCGGCTGATGAGCGCTATAACGGTAAATCCGAAAGAACCGAGGACAGAAAAATTGATGTTTAATACTAGGCAAATTGATAACACAAAAGAAAACAACTTGTATTTATAAAGCGCTTTGTAGCACCTTATTATGCAAGTTGTTTGTTTTTGGTCTTATTAATAGATCTACTGATTATGTTTTATGTGTTTTAAAATTTTCAGCGAAAACAGTTATGCCCACCCGAAGCGTTTTTTGATATCTTTTTTATTACTCAATAAAATATCACTTGAAAATTTTTGCAAACATCAGTATAATAATATTGTAACGAAAAATTAATTATAAGGAAGGACTAAGTTGTTATGAAAAAACTCAAGATTTTAAGTGGATTATTAGCATGCACACTGTTTTCGCCATTTTTCAGCATATCTCCCAAAGCAGCCGAAGCCACATCCTGCGCAAAAAACGACACAGAATTGGTTATGGTTGTTGACAAAAGCGGTTCCATGCACCACTTACGCCAAGACACTATAGGAAATTTTAACTCCGTAATTGAAGAACAAAAA
>CAJLZR010000136.1 GCA_905211185.1 uncultured Oscillospiraceae bacterium
AAATGATACGGCGCCTTCGTTTTTAGGGCTTCTGATTACTGATATAAGCTCATTTTTCGGTTTTTTTTCACCGCAACCGATGCAGGTTCTTAAAGGTGTTTTTTTAAAAGCCAATTATTACACTACCTTTTTGTTTTTTAATCTTCTCCGTAAAATCCGCTTTCCGGTCTTATATCAATTTTATATCCCGTAAGGCGTGCCGCTAAACGTACGTTTTGCCCACTGTTACCTATTGATAAAGAAAGTTGGTTATCGGGTACTGTTGCAGTACAGGTTTTTGGATTTTCGGGGTCAAATTCTATTTTTAAAACACGTGCGGGGGCGAGCGCTGCGGCGATAAACTTTTCGGGGTCTTCGCTATATTCAATCAAATCTATTTTTTCCCCGCCGATTTCATCTATTATAGCGCCAAGCCTCGTTCCGTGCGCTCCTATACATGAACCTACCGCATCAACATCTTGATTATGGCTTTGAACCGCCACTTTACTTCTTGAGCCTGCTTCTCTTGAAACGGATTTAATTTCAACGGTTCCGTCTTGTATTTCGGGAATTTCATTTTCAAAGAGTTTTCTGACGAAATTCGGATGAGTTCTTGAAATCATTATTTTTGGACCTTTATCAGCCATTTTAACGTTTGAAACATAGACCTTTATATGGTCGCCTTCTTTTACTTGTTCATTACCGATTTGCTTGCCTTTTGGCAATGTGGATTCCGCTTTGCCTATCCTTAGTGTGAATGCTCCGCTTTTATCATCTATTCTTTCGATAAGTGCACTGACTATTTGATCTTGTTTGCTTTGAAATTCTTGCGCTATTTGATTTCTTTCGCCGTCCTTAATTCCTTGCCTTATTATATTTCTTGCGGTTTGAGCGGCGATACGACCGAATTCTTTTGTATCTAAGACTATTTTTACTTGCTCTCCGATTTTTGCTTTTTTATTTATCTTTTTTGCATCTTTCAAAGAAATTTCTTTGCCGGGTAAGGTTACTTCTTTTACTACGGTTTTTAGTAAATCTACTTCGAAGATATTTTCTTCTTCATCGAAATTTACTATTACTTCTTCGTTTCCGTCATAAGTGTTTTTACACGCGGTAACTATCGCTTTATTGATTTTCTCCAGCATAAAATCCATGGATATTCCGCGTTCCTTTTCAAGTAGTCTCAGTGCTTCAAAAATTTCTGCATTCATAGTTTTTCTCCTTTTAAAATTTTAGTTTTCGTTTAAATTTATGTGAGCGATATTTTTTCTTGCAATTGATGTTATTTTGCTATTTTCGGCCGAATTTTCGATTTCTATGGTATCTTTATCGAAAGCTTTTAAAATTCCAAAAATTTCTTTTTCGTTATTTTCGTTTGGCCTTATCAATCTTATTTTTATACTATATCCTATATATTTTTCAAGGTGTTTATCTTTCGAAAGCTCTCTTTCTATTCCGGGGGAGCAAACTTCCAAAAAGTAAGAATCGGGTATGGGGTCGAGCTCATCGAGCGGAGCATCCAGCGCACGGCTCATGTTTTCGCAATCGTCGAGCGTTATGCCGTCTTCGCTATCTATAAAAACTCTAAGATATTGATTTGGCCCCTCTTTAACAAGCTTTATATCCCAAATTTCCAGCCCAAGTTCATCGGCAATTGGTTTGGCAATGGGATATATAATTTCGGAAACATTTTTGGGCTTTTGCCCTTTAAACATATATTATTCCCCCTAACACAGACAAAAGAGCGGGATATCCCACTCTCCTTTTTGCTACTGCCACCCATTTTAACACATAATATAAAAATAAGTCAATATATTTATTTTTTAATTTATAAAATATTTTCTTTTTTGTAATAATGCTTTTTTGCTTTTTCGAGTATAGCATGTGTTATGTTATCTTTTTCCGTAACTTTATCCGTTAATTTAACAT
>CAJLZR010000137.1 GCA_905211185.1 uncultured Oscillospiraceae bacterium
AGCCCTTATAAATCCTGAAATTTTAGATTAAAAAAACAAGTATAGGAGAATACATATGAAACCAAAAACAATTAGCTTTAAAAAAGTAATTTTGAAATACAAAAAGATTATATTTTTTATAAATCAAAATGTTACCAAAATACTTAAAAAAATATTTTTAAAACCAAAAGAAATATACTATATAAACGGACCGGAAACGCTCCCGCCTCCCCTTAGTAAAAAAGAGGAAAATGAGATTATGCAAAAAATAATAAACGGCGAAAGCGGAAATATTCGCGAACCTCTTATAACACATAATCTAAGACTTGTTGTTTACATAGCCAAAAAATTTGATTCTTCCGGTATTCCCATTGAAGACTTGATATCCATAGGAACAATAGGGCTCATTAAGGCGGTAAATACATTTTCTCCCACCAAAAATATAAAATTGGCAACATATGCTTCAAGGTGTATAGAAAACGAAATACTAATGTACTTAAGAAAATGTGCTCAACTGAAAAACGAAACTTCCATAGACGAGCCGCTAAATGTTGATTGGGACGGCAACGAACTTTTGCTTTCCGATATTTTAGGCAGCGCCGATGACATCGTAACAAACCGTATAGAACAAGAAACGGAATGCGGACTGGTCCTGGGGGCCGCTAAAAGCCTTGCCGAAAGAGATAAGCTTATCATGGAACTTCGGTTCGGACTTTGCGGCAAAAAAGAACATACGCAAAAGGAAGTTGCGGATTTAATGGGTATTTCGCAATCTTATATTTCACGCCTTGAAAAAAGAATAATAGAAAAACTAAAAAAGGATATTGAAAGAGTTTCGTAATATTATTACAAAAAATAAATTTAATATTGACAAACTTTAGAAATTATTATAGCATTCACACTAAAACAAAGAGGTGGTGCTATAATATGAGTAAAGATATAACTATTATTAAAAAAACCGGAACGGTCTATTTACCAGATGATATGGCCGAGGAATTCAACAAAATCAATCAAACATATAGTCTTGTACCCCAAAACCCTTCGGTAAAAGAAGTAGAAAATAAAGCCTATTACTTATTCGGCAAAAAGGAATATCTCACAAAAGACGACTTTAACGAAATAAACAATCAGATAAATAAACCCATAAGAAATCGAGAAGGTGTTTATCAAGATATAAATCTTGAAGTAAACAGTAAATCATATAATCTTACCTACTACGGAAATCACCGTGCAAGCCATATGGTCTTGAGTTACGAGTGAGATAAAGACGATCCGCAAAAATTTATGATTTACAAGATAAAGTTAAACGACATAATAGAAGAGTTTAATTTTATAAACCACATACTAAAATCCAGGTTTGCACCACACATGGACGGCGCCATGCGAAGAAACATAAACATAAACACCACAAAATACAAAAGCCCATTTGAAATAGCAATCAGCTATACCACATTTTTCAGCAATCCACAAAAGATTGGAAGCGTTTTAAAAAATTTCTTAAGAAAGACAAAAAGCACTTCGGAATTTAATCCAAAAGATTACAAAATAGTAATTGTATAATTTTTTTAAAAATCCTTATTGACAAAAACATGTGCCCTATGATACAATGGTTCTTGTCATTTGAGGTGCGGGTGTAGTTCAATGGTAGAACTTCAGCCTTCCAAGCTGATAGCGTGGGTTCGATTCCCATCACCCGCTCCAATTTATCAGATTTTGATCTCGATCTGATATGGTGCTGACATCTGCGCTAGTAGCTCAGCAGGATAGAGCAACTGCCTTCTAAGCAGTAGGTCAGGGGTTCGAATCCCTTCTGGCGCACCATTTACTTTATGGTGGATATAGCTCAGTTGGCTAGAGCGCCAGATTGTG
>CAJLZR010000138.1 GCA_905211185.1 uncultured Oscillospiraceae bacterium
AAGGTGAATATCTTCGTGCCAAAACTTATGCCGATCTTCCTTTATCGGATTTAAATTTGCTCATAAAGTCTACCGAAAAAACGAGCAACAGTACTACAGTAGCACTGGTTTTTATGAAAGACAAGTTGTTGCCATTTAAAGGCAAAGGTAAGAATTTTTCTAAAAAGGAAGTAGAGGAGATATTACCCTTTATCTATACCATTTACAAACAATTTGTAGAAAAAGCTCATAAAAAGAATGAGGTTGTTGGGGTTTTAAAAGATGAAAGTGAATCGATATTAGGTGTTCTTGATGGTTCTGAATACTATAATAAAAATAAAAGTAAGTTAGCAGAAAAATTTTTAAAACACAAATATGACGAATCAAAAAATAAAGATGGTCTTAAAGATTTTTATTTTGATCCGGGGGATGTTATGCTTCTTTGTAGTACAGTTCTTAAATCTATACCCCAAAATGCGAGAGATGAGATTAAAAACCGAGAAACGTATTTATCTAATAAGAAAAGCCGAGATTATTCAGATTTTATGGATATGCGAAAAAAGATGATTGAGCTTTATAACAAAGGCAAATTTGCCCAGGGTGACAAATTGTTAAGTGAATATACCGGATTAGAATATAGTCTAATAAATGGTGCTGCGAGACATTCTTTTAGCTTAGACTTTGGGAGCAAGCAAGGTGCAACTTCCGTATATGAACTGGCCGGTAAAAATAGCAAGATAATAGATGAAGATTTATTTATAAAAGGCGTTATTGAGCTAGCTGAGCTTAGGAAAAAATTAAAAGAATCGAGTTGGGATTGTAAGGATGAGGATGTAAAGTATTTATATAGAGGTATACCGCTTTATGAACTTTTACAAAAAGTACAAAAAGTACGTGGTGAGGAAATGCCGAAAGAATTGGAAAAAAAGCATACTTTTGAAAAAAATTTGCGTGATGAGGTTGCTAAATATTTAGTTGGAAAGGTAGTTGTGGACCCGGCCCCCTCAAGTACTTCTTTGGATATTAGTGTTGCAGAGGGTTTTTCGTTTGATGATATGTATGACACAGCTGCAATTTTAGTTATTGACGTATCCAAATATCGTAAGGGCCTAGATTTGGCATCGATTTCTAGATTGTCGGATGAAAAAGAAATACTTTTGCCTTTAGGAGTAAAACTAGAAATTAAGTCTGTAAATTTCAAAAAAGAGGGTAGTGACGGATATTTTGAAGTAAATTGTGTGCCGGTCTAAATCTTTTTAGATTAAAGCTATTTTTAATAACAAAAAGCTTCGGTATTTTAAACTATATATAGCTTAAAATGCCGAGACCTTAAATTTTTTGTAATTAATTGTTGCAAAACGTACTTTCTGTTTTTTGAGGATATTTGTATTTACTAACTCCGACGGCTATTGATGATGGTTTTAAAAAGTTTCTTACATTATTTTCTCTACACTAAAAACTTCACTTTAAATGTTTTTTTGCTCTTTTTTCTTCAAAGGCAGAAATGCTTTTGCCTATTTCATCGGGAAATTTACCTTTCCATTCAGGATGACCGCTATAATAGTTTTTGTTTTCCGTTACATTTTTTCGCAATTCATCTTCTGTTAATGGTTCAATGTGTTTATATCTTTTGTCAGTATCGGTATATGACATACCAAACATTTTATCTGTTACTTCCATTATTTCGTGAAATGAATGGTGACGCTCCATGATAAATTGTGATAATATTGCTAATCTAAGATTTAAGTTTATTTCTTTGGGTAAACCTAATTTTTGCGCTATTATATATATAGTTCTGGTTGTGCCCGATGGACCGGCTACTAAATTTACGCTTTTA
>CAJLZR010000139.1 GCA_905211185.1 uncultured Oscillospiraceae bacterium
ATATCTTTTGCGGCGGTAGTGTTGGCCGCACATTATGTTAACGATATACTGTAAATTTTTAAAATTAACTTGTGTTCATAACCTTGGAGCCGCCGTTTGAGCGGCTCTTTTCCGTATATATAAAACCATGCGATAGTAGCGTGGCTGGAGTGATAGCTTAAGCGGTGTGAGAATGAGATAAAAACTCCTTTTTATGCAGATTGTAGTAGCGGTCTTGAAACTGCTAAAGAAAACATCAAAAGGGAAACACTCAAGATGAATGATGCACATAGTTAACGAAACTGCAAATACCAATAGTATTTGCGCCGAAATACGGAAGAAAATCACATTTTACGCAGATAAAGGATTGAAAATAGGAGTGATATTAAAGAAAGATATGTAAGTGGAAAGGAGTAAACATAATAGAAGCAGAAATATGACCCGACCATGTACATACACTTTCAGCGATACCGCAAAAGATGAGTATATCGAGTTTTATGGGGTTTCTCAAAGGAAAAAGTAGTTTGATGATATATGAAAAGTGGCAAAATCTTAAATTCAAATATCGAATCCGAGAGTTTTGGTGCAAAGGTTACTAAGTGGGAACAGCAGAAAAATGCAGTTAAATTAAAGGAGTATATCAAAAAGTCAACTAAAAAAATATGAATTAGGAGAGCAATTAAAATTTAGTAGTACCGATCCATTTATGGGTGGTAAGTAACAATCTTTTTGCAAGCGCCAGACTGTATCAGCCTCCTTTAGATGCGGCTGGTAAAGCGAGGTTTTGTCCGTTAAAGAAATACCCCCGGCTAGTCCGGGGGATGTTTATTATAATATTAAAATTTAATTGTGGTAACGAAGTTTAAAATCAATCACAATGCATGCAAAAAATACAACCAAATAATCTTTTTAACCAGTTACTTTTACGTTCTTCCTCATACAATATTTTTACTTTTTCGGCTACTTTTCCCGAAAAGCTAAGGTCGACATTCTCATCAGTAATATCAACATCCAGATAATAAAACCTATATGCTTTATTTTCTTCTTTCATATACAATATGTATATAATCAAATTTTCCTTATATGCCCAGGGGTCTTCTTTACGCGCAACATTACCGTGTCCGATTGCCACTATATCATCTGTTATATCAGCAACTAAAAGTTTTTCTCCGGACTTATAAAGCACCGCTTGATGCGCATAACCATTCTCTCCTTTTATATAAAGCGGATATGCTTCTATTCCCTCAGCTCGTAATTTTTTAATTAAATAGCAGGAAAAGTGTCTACAAACGCCCTTATGATTCTTCTCTATATAATCACAATCTTTCCTCATCGAATTAATAAGATCCTCGCCTTCATATGACACCTGACACTTAGGGTCATATTTAAGGTTATACTTTAAAATATCCGTATACACCTCACGAACTTTTTTCGTTACTTCGTCATCTTCATCTTTATCTTCATTTTCATCAGACTCCGATTGTTCATCTTCTGATGCCAATTTAGAATATGAAGTTGATACAACGTCATCGGCAAAACATACGTTCAAACAATTACTGACATTTGTATATCTATGAATTATTTCAAAACAAAGACTAATGCTGGCGGGAATAAATACGGTAAAAAACATTAAAATTTGTTTCATAAAATGCATTAAAAATAATTTGCAATATTTTTTAAAGTTATTAGTTATTTTAAAAAAATCAGAGTAATTAATTTTTTCTTCTCTTGAAATTTTTAAGTGCATTTTCGTAAGATTGTAGTTTAAAACGGAAGTTATAAGAAAATATGGTATCAAAGGGAAAGTGGTTTTTAATATT
>CAJLZR010000140.1 GCA_905211185.1 uncultured Oscillospiraceae bacterium
AGATTGGTGCAGCTATCAAAATTTCTTTATTGCTAAGCTTTAATTTTTCAAAGAATTCTAAAAGATGAACAACCGATTTGTCGCAAAGATCAGTTATGTTTATACCTCCGACAGTTACCGCTAAAGCAGTGGGAGAAAGCCTTTTTCCGCCACATTCATCGCAAGGGACTTCATTCATAAAAGTTTCGATTTCTTGTTTTATCCATGCGCTGGAAGTATTTCTGAATCTGCGTTCTAGGTTTGTAATAATACCTTCGAATGAATTTCTATATTTTGAGATTCCGTAAGACGTTTTTCGGACCAAATCAAGCTGTTCGCCGTTTGTACCATAAAGAACGATATCTAATATTTCACTAGGCAAATCTTTTATGGGAGTATCAAGAGAAAACTTATATTTTTTGGCAAGTGCTTCAAAATACATATTTGCTATGGAATTACCCTCCATAGACCAGCCGCTACCTTTTATTCCTCCTTGATTTATGGATTTATTTTTATCGGGAACAATTAAATTTGGATCAATTTTCATAAACACACCAAGTCCCGTACATTTTTTGCATGCGCCGAAAGGACTGTTAAACGAAAACATACGCGGTGCTAAATCTTCTATGGCGATATTATGAATAGGGCAAGCGTAATTTTTAGAGAAAATAATATCTTTTTCCGTATTTAGATTTACAATTATAACCCCACCTGAAAGATTGGCAGCAGTTTCTATGGAATCCGCAATTCTTGACTTTTCGGAGGATTTTATAACAATTCGGTCTACCACTACCTCGATATCATGTTTAAATGTTTTTTTAAGTTTAATATTTTCTGATAGATCCTCGATTTTACCATCTATTCGTGCTCTTACAAAACCATTTTTTCGGGCGGATTCAAGCTCTTTTACAAACTCGCCCTTTTTACCTTGAGCAATGGGAGCAAGAATTTGAATTTTTGCATTTTCACCAAGCTCTATTACCTTATCTACTATCTGATCTATACTTTGGTGCGATATTTCACGTCCGCATATCGGGCAGTGGGGTACACCTATTCTTGCATAAAGAAGCCTTAAATAATCATAAATTTCGGTAACGGTTCCAACCGTTGACCTTGGATTTTTGGAAGTTGTTTTTTGGTCAATTGATATGGCGGGGGAAAGGCCCTCTATGCTTTCCACCTTAGGTTTATTCATTTGCCCAAGAAATTGCCTCGCGTATGAAGAAAGCGATTCCATATACCTTCTTTGACCTTCTGCGTATATCGTATCAAACGCAAGCGATGATTTTCCCGAGCCTGAAAGTCCCGTAAGGACAACCAATTTATTGCGCGGTATGGTTACATTTACATTTTTTAAATTATTCTCTTTAGCGCCTTTTATTACTATATTTTCATTCATTTTAAAACACCTCTCTTGATTGATAAAAGTTTATATTTCTATAAATTAATTATTTCCTTTTGCGCATACATATAATTTAATTTTTAAGTTTTTTTATTTCATCACGCAAAAATGCCGCATGTTCAAATTCAAGCATTTGCGCAGCTAACTTCATTTCTTTCGTAAGCTCTCTGATTATTCTATCTTTTTCTTTTGTACTTAATTTTTTGTAATTTCGAGAGCCTGTATCTTTATTTGAAATTTCAAGAATTTCGGAAACTTTTTTAACTATTGTTTTAGGTACAATTCCGTGTTCTTCATTGTATTTTGATTGTATTTTTCGTCTTCTTTCGGTTTCTGTTATTGCTTTTTTCATAGATGGGGTTATTTCGTCGGCATACATTATTACTTTGCCGTTTGCATTTCTTGCCGCTCTT
>CAJLZR010000141.1 GCA_905211185.1 uncultured Oscillospiraceae bacterium
AAGCCCGAAAACACCACGGCAGCCGCCAAAACATCAACCGCTCAAACAGGTATAATCGAAGACGGCAAAAAGATAGATCAGTCTTGGTTTGCAGGTTTTTTCCCTTACGAAAATCCAAAATACAGCATTGTTATTCTCTCCGAAGCGGGCGCAGGCGGGGGCGAAAGTTGCGGGCCTGTATTTAAAGAGATAGCCGAAAGAATGATTGGCGAGATACCCGAATTATTTATCAGCTGAATTTGAAAACAAACTTAAAATCTGGTCTTTTATGGGCAAGCAGATATTTTTAATATTTTCCGATACCGATTTAAAAGAATACTTTTCTTCCATAATATTTTCTTGGTACCAAAATTTTAGACTGTCATATATATACCGATTATTAAAGCGAATAAACATGGTTCCGAGCAAAATTATCACGCAAGCAATAATTCTTACAACCAAAACATCGCCGCCAAGCCTAATTTTTTCGGTTTTTTTAGATTTTATGTTTTCCTCCATTTTGATTTCCTTTCAAAATTATTGTTTTACTAAGCCGCTTTTTCTTGGTACAATATATCTATGATTGTAAATTTTTTTTAGAACTATTTTTAAAAAAGAGGGAAACAAAATGAACCAACAAGATTTAAACAAACAACGTTTATTAAGGCAACTCGAAACAAAACCAACCGTTCCTACCAAAAAAGCAGCTTCCGGAAGAAAAAGAATTATCAGAGTGCTTGCAATATTTGGCTCACTTTTGATGATAAGCGGTTTAATCGGCTCCATAATATGTTATTTAAAGTAAAAAATTATGAAAATTTGCGCTATTATATCGGAATTTAACCCCTTCCACAGCGGCCACAAATACTTAATAGATGAAATAAAAAAGCAAGGTTTCACTCATATTGTTGCCATTATGAGCGGAAATTTTGTTGAGCGCGGAGAACCTGCCATAGTTTCCAAAGAATCCCGCATCAAAGCTGCCCTTTTAAATGGAATAGATTTAGTAATAGAACTTCCAACCGTAAAAGTTTTAAATTCGGCAGAAAAATATGCGGCCGCAGCCGTAGAAACCGCGCAAAAACTAGGCTGCATTGATGCTTTGGTTTTCGGAAGTGAATGCGGCAATACCAAAACGCTTGAGAAAGCCTCCGATATCTTAGAAAGCCAAGAATTTAAACTAATTTTTAAAAAATACATATCGCTCGGAAACTCCTTCCCGAAATCTAAGTTTCTAGCATTAAAAGATCTAACGGACGATAAAGACGTAATTTCTGCTTTAAAAAACCCAAATAACATACTTGGTATTGAATATATAAAAGCTTTAAAAAAGTTAAAATCCAACATAAAACCTATAACAATCAAGAGAAACAATAATTTTTTATCTTCTTCCGAAATAAGAAATTTAATTATACAGAACTTAAGAATCAAATAGTTAATGAGATAAGTCCATTTATAATGGATAAAACAGGTAGAAAACCAATTGTTCTTCCTGTAATTATGGATATAAAAAATAGCGATTAATTAGTCGCTATTTTTTTACTTTAATTCTAATTTTTTTTGCATATTATCCATTATAGTATTTGCAAGCATTATTGAAGTACCCATCGCATTTGTATTAGTTGTATCAATTATATCTACTTTTTCATAATCGCTAATATTTGGTAATAAATGTTCTAATCCCTTTTCTAAATTACTTACTCTTTCCAATGTTGTTTTATTTCTTTTTTCAAGATATAGTGAATTAATATAATCTCTATATATAATTATTT
>CAJLZR010000142.1 GCA_905211185.1 uncultured Oscillospiraceae bacterium
AATTTAGTAGCATTAGCAATCATACTTTTTAAAAAATATAAAGAAATAATTTAATTATAAGGTGGTATTTAAATGAGCGACAAACTAGAAAATATGATGAACTCCAGTATTCAAAAAATCAAAGAAATGGTAAAAGCCGATACCATAATAGGTGACCCTATATCCACCCCTGACGGCACAACTATAATACCTGTTTCAAAGATAAGCTATGGATACGCCTCGGGTGGTTCGGATTTTGCTTCAAACAAAACTCCCGAAAAGGATATGTTCGGCGGAGGAAACGGAATAGGCGTAAGCATTGTTCCGATAGCGTTTTTGGTAATTTCTGATGGCGATGTAAAACTACTTCAAATTCAGTCATTTGACGGAGCAGTGGACAGAATCATAGGCATGGCTCCGAACATCATAGACAAAATAAGTTCTATGATAAAAAAGAAGAAAGAAGAAAAATCAAAAAACAAAAAAGAAAGCGAAAAAGAAAATTCTTAATTAAACAAAATAAAATATTACACGATAGTGTTTCCGAAAACACTATCGTGTTTTTTACTGCGCAAAACCAAAATGCTAAATCGTAACCACTCCCCCAAACATTTAATAAGATGTAAATATACAAAGCTATAATCAGGTGATACTTTGAAAAACGCTTTTTTTAAAATAAGTATGTTTTTAATTTTAATATTCTTGGCGGTTTTTACATCTTCATGTTCAAAAAACTGGGGACATAAAGAAAAAGTGGCAAAGGTTAAACTAAACGAAGTAACGCATTCCGTTTTTTACGCACCGCAATATGTGGCCATTGGTCTAAACTATTTTAAAGATGAAGGACTGGATGTGGAATTATTTAGCTCTGAAGGTTCCGATAAAACGTTAATGGCGGTTTTATCATCTCAAGCAGATATCGGTTTGCTGGGCTCATCATCGGTAATACACGCTTATGAAGGCCCAAAAAATGTCGCGATATTATTTGCAGGGCTCACCCAGCGAGACGGAAGTTTTCTTATGGGAAGAAGCCCAAATTTTAAGTGGGAAGACTTAGAGAATAAAGAAGTACTCGCCGGACAAAAAGGTGGGGTCCCGAAAATGGTTTTAGAATATATGCTCGCAAAAAAAGGTTTTGTTTCGGGCAAAAATATTAAGCTTATAGATAATATACCATTCGGGCTAATCGGCGCTGCGTTTGCAAGAGGGATTGGCGATTTTGCCACTTTATTTGAGCCTACGGCTTCAAACCTTGCGCTAAGCAAAGATTTTTTTATTCTTAAGGCAATCGGTAAAGAATGCGAAAAAACCGCCTATACATGTTACTGCTGCTTAAAAAGCTATTACAAAAAACATCCTGATATTATAAAAAAATTTATAAGGGCAATATATAAAGCCCAAGGTTGGGTTAATACGCACAGCGCAGCCGAAATCGTCGATATTATAGCTCCATTTTTTGTCGACTCAGATAAAACGCTACTTACTAAATGTGTGGAAAACTATATAGATGCAAACGTATGGTGCCAAAATCCTTTAATTACAAAAGAGCAACTGGAAGCTATACAGGAAATTATGATTCATGGAAACGAACTTGAAAATAAAATAGATTTTGAAAAAATAGTAGACCAATCTTACGCAAAAGAAATCTTAGAAATCCAATAAAAATTTGGAAAAATAAAAAGTTAAGAAAGGCGGAATAACATGGAATATAAAGAAAGCAGTTCAAAAAATAGTGGCGA
>CAJLZR010000143.1 GCA_905211185.1 uncultured Oscillospiraceae bacterium
GTGGGAACACTCCTACTATCTGGACTACCAGAACCGCCGTGCCGACCACGTAAACGCCCTGTGGAACATCATCGACTGGGATGTGGTAGAAAAACGAATGTAACCGGACTCATTAAAATTAAGCTAAACTATACTATTGAAAAGGTCGTTGTGAATTTCACAGCGGCCTTTTTTCTACAACAAAAAACCTAAGCTTTCTATTGTATTTCAAAGGCATAAATTGTATTTTTGTTCCTGCCACTATAGATAATGATGTTGGGTGCAGTGAATATTCCATAGGGTTTGATACGGCAATGAATACCGCCATGGAAATGGTGGATAAAATAAGAGATACTGCTCAGTCGCACGAAAAATGCAGTGTAGTGGAAGTAATGGGACGTCATTGCGGAGATATAGCGCTTCATACGGGTATAGCGGTCGGAGCAACGGCAATAATAGTTCCCGAAATAAAATGTGATGTGGAAAAAGATGTTATAGAAAGAATAAAATATACCCAAAGTATGGGTAAAAGGCATTTTATTGTTATAATTTCGGAACATTGCGTGAATTCAAAAGAAATAGCGGATAGAATATCAAACGAAACCGGCATACAGGCAAGATGTACTATTTTAGGGCATGTACAAAGAGGCGGCTCACCGACCCTCAGAGATCGTGTTATGGCAAGCGTTATGGGTTGCCGTGCCATAGAAGCATTGCTTAGCGGACGCAAAAACAGGGCAATTGTTTCAAGATGTGATAATATAATGGATTTAGATATAAATGATGCCACGGCGCAAAACAAAGAATTTAATATTGCGCTTTATGAAAATGCACTTAATATATCCATATAGTATAGTTTTAAGTTTCAGAAGAAAGGTTTTATAAAATGGGCAAAGAGATAGAAATTCGCAATAAGCTTTTGAGTAAAAAAGAAGTACTGGATTTTTTTAATAAAAATGGAATTACACCTTCAGTTTTAAAACACCAAATTGATACGTACTATGATAATCCGGAAGATAGTCTTTTTAAAGATCCTGATAATATAAACACTTGGATTAGAATACGCGAAGAAAACGGAAAGCTTATATTTACATATAAACATTGGCTTTCGGAAAATACAGAAATAAAAACGTATTGCGAAGAAAAAGAATATGCAATGGACACAAAACAAGAATTACATAAGCATTTAAAAGAGCTGGGACTAGATGGGAATAATTTTGTGCCATTTATAGTAACTGATAAAATAAGGCAATGTTTTAATTATAAAGATTGCGAAATTTCTATAGATACAGTTAAGGGTTTGGGTGATTATATAGAAATAGAATATAAAGGAAAAAATGATGATAATGTCGATAAAGTAAGAACTTTTTTAAATTATGTATTAGTAGAAATAAATGCAAAAGTTGGACCTGCGGATCAAAAAGGTTACGCTTATCAGATTTTTAAAATGCAGCGGAATCAAAATATAGCCTCCAAAAAATAATTTTTTATTTGTGGAAAGCGAAAATAGATAACAAATCCACCTATACAAAATTAATATTTTGTATAGGTGAGGGGATTAAAATATGAAAATAAATAAAACTCTTAAAATTACATATAATTCGGTGTTTATAGTACTTACATTGGTACTTGGATATTTTGGAAGACTTTCAATCTTGCCTGTTTTTCCTTTTTTGAAATTGGATTTTTCTGATATACCCATTTTTTTGGCTACTTTAATTTGCGGAATTCC
>CAJLZR010000144.1 GCA_905211185.1 uncultured Oscillospiraceae bacterium
CCCAAAAAAAAAGCCACGCCAAACTAAATTTTGGCAACCAAATCGAAGGTAAATATAAACAAATCAAACTTAACTTTTAAAAAAGATAAAAATATATTTTCTATTATTACAGGCAATTGTAAGTACTTAATTTTATATCAAAAATATTTGCTGGACTTGAATACCAAACTAATTTTATAACTTATCTATGTTACAGTCAAGAAATATAAATGGTCGAATTTTAAACTCAAAAATGTGTTTATTTAACATTTTTGATTAAAATTTGATCAAACTATTGAAAAAAAGAAAAACTCATGGTAACATTAATATCTGAAACTTAAATTTATTTGTTTTTGGGGAGATAAAATGGAAAATATTAAATCAGAGAAATCAGACAAAGTCAAAAAACCCAGAACTTCACGAAAAAAATCTCAGAAAAAGTTTTTTGAATACAAAGGAAAACCACTCGTAAGATGCGGAAACGTTTTATATTACGGAAACATGAATGACAAGTACGTGGTAAAAATAGAAACCAAGGAAACTAAAAAGTTAAATGATTTAGAAATTGCAACCTCCGCAACTGTTGCGATGATTAATACCGGTTTAGAAAACTCAGAAACTCAGAAGATAGTAAAAATGAGCAACAAAAATGGGCTCTATGAATCACTGGATATAGCAAACATTTGGCTCGAAAGAGCTTTGGCAGAATAATATAAAGGAGTGTGAAAAAAATTGAGCGCTTTGGAAATTATACTCGGAATAAGCCTTATAATTCTTGCAATAGCAGTTGTTGCCGTGGTTCTGTTCCAAGAAGGTCATCAGCAAAATTCGGCCACAATAACAGGCGAGCATTCGGATACGTTTTTAAGAAAACATAAATCCCGCTCCATTGACGCATTTTTGGAAAGATGGACGAGAGTTATTGCAATTGGCTTTTTCCTTTTGGTAATCGTAGTAAATATGCTTATGTATTTCCATGTTATAGGAAAATAAAATTAACCGGTCATAAGACCGGTATTTTTATTACTAAATGCAAATCTTTAACTATGCAAATCCTCGAGCATTCCACAATCATTCATTGAAACATAATCACCATCTGCCACAACTATGTGATCCAAAAGGCGAACTTTCATGCTCCTTAGAATATTATTTACCGAAAGCGTTGTTTCTATATCGTCCCTTGACGGCACAGCCACACCGCTTGGGTGGTTATGTGCCAAAATAATCGCACTTGCACTATATAATACAATTAATTCTATAATTTTTCTCATGTAAATATCAACGGCATTTACAGTACCTTTATTAACAATGCCGTCATATAATATTTTGCCCTTTGCATCTAAAAGCATAACAGCAACTGTTTCTTCTTGCCTGCCGATAAACTTCATCATTAGTTTATCATTCATTTCCCGAGCGCTCAAAGCAGTTTTTTGGTTCATATACTTTCTTTCAACATATAGCCTTGTTATATTTGAAATTATCTTTATAAAAATTGCTGCTGATTCTCCAACGCCATCAACTGTTTTTAATAAATTTATAGGCGAATCAAACACTGCATCCAAACTTCCAAATTTTTGAAGTAATCTGTGCGCAATATCGTTTGTATTCTTTCGGGGAATAGCGTAAAATAATAGAAGCTCCAAAACTTCATGGTCTTTAAAATTATCTAT
>CAJLZR010000145.1 GCA_905211185.1 uncultured Oscillospiraceae bacterium
TAACGTCTTGCTCTCGCAGTCCAAACCCTTCTGCTCCTGCATTGATGCCCTGAGGATTGTGCCCTTGATCGATAAAAATTTTAATTGCCATGAAAAATCACACCCTTTACATTAAGCATACTATTAACTTAATTTATAAGGTGTGATTGATATTTTTGGTTACAAAAAAATTGAGTAAAATATTGCAAACTATAAGTGCTATCAGCGTTTCGGGCACAATATAAATTAAATTATAAACCAAAGAATATATACAAATATTGTATTGCGTTGGTATATACTCGCTCCAAATTATAATTCCCGAAAGGAAACCACATAAAAAACGAACGGAATACGAAAAAATTATACTTAAGACAAAATACTTTTTCGTGCTATGAAAGATATTTTTAAAAAGCGCCGTAAAGCCTACAAATACATAAGGAATTATATAGTCAAGCAAAATTGCGAATATAAAAGCAAACGGAGTCTGTGCGGGCGGGACATGAAAAAAAATAGTTATTTGCAAAATGCTGTAAACAAACCCTACAAGCACTCCGGACTTTAATCCGTAAAAGTACGTAAAAAAAACAAGAGGCAACATCTTCCCTATGGTTATTGCTCCACCAAACGGAAGCCTTAATATAGGGAAAAAGCTAATTATAAAGCATATGGCCAATGTAAGTGATAAATCAGTTAAATATTTTACTTTCTTTATTTAAAACATCTCTCTTATAATATGGTAAAATTATTTTATCTAAAAAACAGATAAAAAGGAGAACATTTAATGCATTTGGATTCAATTTTAAATAGCGATAGCGTATGGATTATGTACGATGCAGAAAACAAAGACCCATATTTTGCAAAGTTTATAACCGGTAAAACCATTGTACCCGCTGTTTCAATTTTAAGCAACAATGAAAAATATCTTATAGTACACAGTCTAGATTATGAAAACGTAAAAAATTTTGAAGGGAATGTTATTATTTATTCGGGAGAAAATTCCCTTATAGGTAATGTCTTTAAAGTTTTGCAAAAATTAAAATATCCAAAAAATATTTATCTTAATTTTTCGGATAAATTAGATTCTCAAACAGATATTTTAGGCTACGGAATATTTAAATTTTTGCGCGATAACATAAGCTCTTATTATAGCGAAAGCAAGAAAATGGTTCCTAATTTTTTGTCTGCGGATAATATCATATATACGCTTATGGATAGAAAAACAGATGAAGATATTAAGTATATGCAAATCGCCGCTAAAAGGGCTCTTCAGATATTAGAAACCGCATTTAAGAAAATAAGAATAGGTATGACGGAAAAACAAATCGTAAATTTGGTGCATAACATCTTTAGCCAAAAGCCGTATTATTTTAAAAAGTTTGGAATAATAAAAGAAGAGTTTTCTTGGGAGCCGGAATTATGCCCTGTGGTTTTAATAGGGCCAAATTTAAAAAAGGGCGGGCATTCATGTGCTGAAAACTATTCACTGCACAGAGGAGAAACCATTTATTTTGATTTTGGAGTAAAAATATTTTTAAAAAATGGAAAAAAATACTCAAGCGATATACAGCGTATGGGATACGTTTTGCAAAAAAATGAAATGCGGCCTCCGGAAGATATACAAAAAGTATTTGATA
>CAJLZR010000146.1 GCA_905211185.1 uncultured Oscillospiraceae bacterium
GAGAAACCGATACAATGCCGCAATGGGCAGGCTCTTCGTGGTATTTTCTTAGGTATTTGGATCCACATAACGATAATGCTTTGGCATCGCCTGAGGCCATAAAATATTGGATGCCTGTTGATTGGTATAATGGCGGTATGGAGCATACCACCCTTCATTTGCTTTATAGTAGATTTTGGTATAAGTTTTTGTATGATATCGGTGTTGCAGACGCTCCCGAGCCATACTTTAAACGTACTAGCCATGGTATGATACTTGGCGAAAACAATGAAAAAATGAGTAAGTCACGTGGAAATGTTGTAAATCCGGATGATATAGTAAATGAATATGGTGCCGATACCATGCGTATTTATGAGATGTTTATCGGTGATTTCGAAAAACCTGCTCCATGGAATACTGCCGGAATAAAAGGAAGCAGGAGGTTTGTTGAACGCTTTTTTGCTTTGCAAAACTTAATCGATGATAGCAAAAAGATGAGTTCTAAATTGGAAGCTAATTTCCATAAAACAATAAAGAAAGTTTCCGAAGATATAGAGGCTCTGAAGGTTAATACCGCCATCGCCGCACTTATGACGCTTATTAATGAGATCTACGAAGAAGGCTTTATTACATCTGAATATCTGAAAATATTTACATTGCTTCTTAGTCCGTTTGCTCCTCACGTTGCGGAGGAAGTTTGGGAAAAATGTAGGCTTGGTGAAAACTTTGCAAGCGTTTCGCAGTGGCCTGTTTTTGATGAAGCTAAACTCCAAAATGAAGAAATTCAAATCGTTTTGCAGGTTAACGGAAAATTCAGAGGAAAAATTAGTTGTCCGTGCGGGATTTCCAAAGAAGACGTCCTTGAAAAAGCTAAAAACGATCAAACTTTTGCAAAACACACGGCAGAAAAAGAAGTTGTTAAGGTAATATATGTTCAAGATAGACTTTTAAATGTTGTTGTAAAATAAGTGTAGTATATAACCTTTTTTCATAAGTTATAAAAGAGGAGGTTTTTTATGGATTTAAAAGAGTATTCAAAAGAGATTGTCGAAAGCGTTGATATTTTGGTAAAGAATGCAAAAGAAGCTTTGAAAGAATATGAATTGCTTACGCAAGAAGATGTGGATAGAATATCTAAAGCCATGGCAGCCGTTGCAATGGACCATAGAGTAGAACTTGCAAAAATGGCGGTAGAGGAAACAGGAAGAGGAATATTTGAAGATAAAATAATAAAGAAAAAGGGCAAAGACAGACAGAGATGATTTGTTTTTGCTCTTTTTATTGAAATCAGTTTGTAAAAAATGATAAAAATATGATGCAAGTATGATGCAAAGAATTCGTAAAATAAAAAAGGTTTTGGGCAGCATACAAAAACAATAAGGAAAATCAATAAAACAATAAGGAGAACAATTATGGTGAACATCATGGTCGTAGAAGATGAAAAGCCGATTTCAAATCTGATCGCACTAAGTTTAAAGAAAGCCGGCTATCATAGTGAATGTGCTTATGATGGGTTAGAAGCAATTGATATGCTGGAAAAGAATTATCCAGATTTGATCTTACTAGATATCATGCTGCCCGGGGCTGATGGGTTTGAAATTTTAGAATACGTAAAACCATTAGAGATA
>CAJLZR010000147.1 GCA_905211185.1 uncultured Oscillospiraceae bacterium
CGAGGCGGTGGACGCACTTTCGTTTATTATTCACCGCGATAAAGCTTATCAGCGGGCAAGAAAAATGGTTGAAAAGTTAAAAGAAAAAATACCGCGTCAACTTTTTGAAGTCCCCGTGCAAGCAGCAATTGGCGGAAAAATCATAGCGCGGGAAACCGTAAAAGCAATGCGGAAAGACGTTTTGGCCAAGTGCTATGGCGGAGATATAACCAGAAAGAAAAAGCTGCTTGAAAAACAAAAAGAAGGTAAAAAGCGTATGCGCCAGCTCGGTAAAGTGGAAATACCGCAAGATGCATTTATGTCCGTGCTTAAATTAGACGAAGATTAAAATAATTCAATATGGGAAGGAATATGTTTATGGATAAAGAAACTCTGGGGCTTTATATTCATGTTCCTTTTTGCACCCGAAAGTGTCCGTACTGCAGTTTTTATTCCGTTCCAAACGAAAAAAATCTTGTTAATAAGTATATAGCCGCGCTTTGCAAGGAAATTCAAAAGTGGGGCAAAAAAACGGATTTTGAAGTTGATACAATATATTTCGGCGGCGGAACTCCGAGCGTGCTTAAAACCGAGGAGCTACTTAAAATTATTTTCTGCATTAAAGATAATTTTAAAATTATGTATCCTGAGGTTACTATAGAAATAAATCCCGGTGACTATAAAAATCTCGATTTTGAAAAACTTTGTTATTATGGCGTAAATAGGATTTCTTTGGGTGCTCAGGCGATAAACGATTCTGCCCTTAAAATTTTAGGCAGAAGACACAGCGCTCAAGATATAACCGATTCGATAGAAATTATAAAAAATTCAAAAATAAAGAACATTTCTTTGGATTTAATTATTGGCTCTCCCGAGCAAAAAACAAGCGATATTTGTGATTTTATATATTTTTGCAAAGAAAATAATATTCCACATATTTCCTCTTATATCCTTAAAATTGAAGAAAACACACCGTATTATTTTAATAAAGATAATTTGGTGTTTTATAGCGAAGATAAACTGGCTGACTTTTATTTCTATACATGTGCGGTTATGAGAAAATTTGGATATTTTCATTATGAGATTTCTAATTTTTCGAAAAAAGGTTTTGAAAGCCGCCATAATTTAAAGTACTGGAATTTAGATAATTATTTAGGGTTGGCTCCTTCTGCGCATAGTTTGTTTTGCGGAAAAAGATTTTATTATGCAAATGATTTAAGTGGATTTATAATGGACCCTAAAGTTACTTTCGAAGGTGATTTTGAACCTGAAAAAGAGCTTATAATGCTATCGCTGCGCACGTGTGATGGCCTTACAAATCAAAAATTTAAAAATAAACTTGGAAAAGATATACCTAAAATCTATTTTGAAAGAGCAAAGAAATTTGAAAATTATGGTTTTTTAGAGTGCAAAAATGATAGTATTAAATTGACGGAAAAAGGATTTTTGGTTTCCAATTCTATTATTTCGGAGATTTTGTAGCCGTTTTTTGAACATTTGCAGTTTAGCAAAAATTTTGTTGACAAGTGCGCATGTTTTATGATATACTTGTAAAGTAGTCTTGTATGCACTATGGTTGTGAAGATGGCGG
>CAJLZR010000148.1 GCA_905211185.1 uncultured Oscillospiraceae bacterium
TTTCGAAAGAATCGTAATACCGCGCTCTCTTTCCAAATCATTGGAATCCATAACCCTTTCTTCAACGCTTTCGTTTGTACGAAATATACCACTTTGCTTGAGCATTTGGTCAACTAAAGTTGTTTTTCCGTGGTCTACGTGCGCAATTATTGCTATATTTCTCAAATGCTCTGAATTACTCATAAAACATCTTCCTTTCTTTTTTAAAATTAGTTTTCTCTACTTTTTTTCATATGATCGATTACATTTTTTAAACCACCGCTAAGCTCTACATCAGCGCCAATCGGAAGCCTATCATAAACTTCAAACACTTTATCACGCATCCAAAGTCCCGGCGTTATTCTTACTGAATATCCGCAACCGTTTTCAACCATCCAATCCAAAAATTCCGCTTTTGGGAGTCCATACCGATATAAGATAGACATTATTACGCCGCCGTGCGTAAAGATGGCAGATGAAAATATTTTTTCGGTCATCATGGTTTTTACAATATCTTCAAAACTCTGTGAAACTCTTTCAAACATATCGTTCCAGCTTTCGCCGTTCGGAGGGATTACACTATTGCCTTTTTTCATCCACTCCGAATGTGTTGGATCTTCGGAAAGTTCGAAAGGCGTTTTTCCTTCCCAATCGCCAAAATTACACTCCCTGAGTCCGTCCACAATAATCGGCTCGAAACCCGAATATATAATACCACAAGTTTGAATACATCTGCTAAGTGGGCTGGTGTAGATTTTTTCTACATGCGGATACTTAAAACTATTTTTCAAATTTTTTAGTTTTTCTTCACCCTGAGCACAAACAGGAATATCCCAAGAACCCGCATATTGACCCTTTATATTTGCGTCTGTCATGCCGTGGCGGATTAAATGTATAACATAAGATTGCATAAAATATCACCTTTTAAAATTTATTTATGAGCAGTAATTTTGCTCTCTTGTCCGCTTAATAATCTTCTTATATTTCCTCTGTGCTTATATAAAACAATCATCGATATAAGCAAAGAACACATTGTCGGAAAAGCGCAGACATAAATATCTCCAAAATTTTTGTAATCTATAAAGTAGGTAAGCAAAAAAGTTGATATTGGATATAAAATTGCAGCAAATACCGAAGCTAACGAAACTATACGACTAAATATAAATACAAGTAAAAATACTGAAATCAATACTAAAAACACACGCCAATCAATAAATAAACTTACAGACCATGCAGTAAGTATGCCTTTGCCACCTTTGAATCCGAAAAAGCAAGGATATATATGACCGATAACGCACAAGGAACCTGCAAACCACAAAATACATTTATAAACAACAAAGTCATTTGCAATGTTCGGATAAAACGATATAATCCATATTGCAATAAGTACCGCTAAAATTCCTTTAAGAAAATCACCCGCAAAAGTAAGTATTGCCATTTTTTTGCCAAGTGTTCGCAGTGTATTTGTAAATCCTGCGTTTCCGCTTCCAATAAAGCGAATGTCGGTACCGCGTTTAAAAATTTTTGTTATTACGATAGAAGTATTTATGCATCCCATAAGATATGAAATA
>CAJLZR010000149.1 GCA_905211185.1 uncultured Oscillospiraceae bacterium
TGGGAAAACTTGGTGCAACCGCTAAAATAGGGAAAGCATCTTCAATAATTGGAAACAACACACTTGCCTTTTTAACAAACAAGTTTAACGCACTATCCACAGGAATTAATGAAAACTCCAACGAAGAAAATCCAATTTGGCAAGACTTCAAAAAAGCTCAAGCAGAAGAATTCTCAAATTTATTTACAAACATTTCGCAAAAAACAAATGCACGCTATGAACTACAATGTATCTGGAACAGTATTAAAAATAATATCGCATCAAATCAAACTCAATATGATAGCGTTTATAATGATTTCAAGGGCTTCTTAGATGCTTGCGAAAGTTTTAATAATGATAAATCACAAGAAAACTTTGATAATGCATCTTCCCTATTCGATAAAGTTTTAGCTCTAAATTATAAACTTAGCTATCTCCCTGAATTTCAAAAAGTCCACTCTATAAAATAAAATCCGTCAGCACTTTTTATTATAAATTTATTAACTATTGGGTTGACAATCATGGCGTTTTATGTTATAATGAGATTAAAAAGAAGAAAAACTCATGAACTTTAAATTAAAATCAAAAGTTTTACTTATCGCCGTACTTATTTCGAACTTATTAACCTCACCTACAAACGTTGCTACAATGAACGCAGTAATAAACGAAGAGGTAGCAGAGTTCAGTGACTATGATTCGGATGAAACCGATTCTGAATCAGAACAATCCTTAAATGAAAAACTACTTCAAGCAACTATTACTCATGCGCCATCGTCAAAAATTCAAAGGCATTTAAGAGAGGGTGCAGAACCAAACGCCGTAGATTTAAACGGTCAAACACCACTACATGTTGCTGCAATAGCAGAAAATACTTCTGCCATCAAGATTTTGTTAAAACAAGGCGCAGATGCAACAATTGTCGACAATAATAGAAAAAGTCCGCTTCATTACGCCGCAGAAAACAATGACTTACCTATAGCAAATAGTTTGGTAAGTGCATTCCCTGAAATTATTGACTATCAAGATATAAATGGTGATACGGCATTACATTTATTCGTATCTAAAAACAATCTGGCAGCAATATACTTTTTACTCACCCGTGGAGCAAACTCAAATTTAGCGAACACCAACAATGTCACTCCACTCCACATTTCCACCTATAACAATGACTTACTTTCTACAAATGCGTTATTAATCTGGCATGCAAACCCCAATGTAACTGATGTAAATGGCATCGCACCACTATATTATGCCCGCTTGTATAATAACAGCGAGCTCGTGGGTTTGTTAACAAGATACGGTGCGAATTAATTATCAACCGACATCAGTAACTACTGGTCTTGAAAAAATCTGCTCAAATACTCATCCAACTTAATAATTTCTTCAGAATGTGTATAGTTATCAAATTATTATTATAAAATTTTAAAATTTAGGCCAATAAAAATCCCCTATATAATGTCTGTTAATTATATAGGGGATTGTTTTTTAGTGCTTTGGTGGTACCGGTGGTGGGACTTGAACCCACACGTTGTTGCCAACA
>CAJLZR010000150.1 GCA_905211185.1 uncultured Oscillospiraceae bacterium
ACAATAGATGCGAGTGTCATAAATTCATGAATATTTAATTTTTTGCTTTCTATTTTTTGGGAGATATTCCGGACCGCTCTTAAGATTTCAGCACGGCTTCCATAATTCATGGCTATGTTTAAATTAAGCCCCGTGCGATTTTTAGTTTCCGTTTCTATAACTTTGACCATCTCTTTGATATCTTCCGAAAATCTTGAAATATCGCCGATAAATTTTATTCTGATATTTTCCTCTTTAAATTCTTCCATTACCATTTTTAGGTATTTTCTAAAAAGTAGCATTAGTGCTGAAATTTCTTTTTCGGAACGTTTCCAATTTTCGGTGGAAAAGGCGTATACCGTCAGGTGACGAAGTCCAATTTTATTACAATAAAGAGCTAATTTTTTAAATGTTTCCGCACCTTTGGAATGACCTGCTGATACCGGTAAATTTCTTTTTTTTGCCCACCTGCGGTTTCCGTCCATTATTATTCCCACATGCAAAGGCAGGGAATCGGCTTTAATCGATTCCGCTGTTTGTGTTGGTTTATTCTTTTTGAATATAGAACGAAAAATTTTAAAAAAATTTAGTTTTTGCATACACTTTCCCCTATGAATATAGGTTAGGGATCAATTTTATAAAGACATTACTTCCGTAGTTTTTGCTTCGCACATATCATCAATTTGTTTACAGAATTTATCGGTTAAATCTTGAACTTTTTTTTCGCCTTTTTTCTGGTCATCTTCGGTTATTTCGGCATCTTTTTTCATGTTTTTGATTTTATCCATGGCATCACGGCGAATATTTCTTACCGAAATTTTGGAATTTTCCGCCATTCCTGAAACTTCTTTTGCTATTTCTTTTCTGCGGTCTTCTGTAAGCTGCGGGAAAATAAGTCTTATTACTTTGCCGTCATTTTGCGGGTTGATTCCTATATCGGATTTTTGTATTTCTTTTTCGATTATATTCAAAAGTGAAACGTCCCAGGGCTGAATAACAAGAACCCTTGCTTCGGAAATCGATACCGCTGCCACCTGGTTAATGGGCGTGGGTGTTCCATAATAATCGACTTTAATTTTATCAAGCACGGAAGCGTTTGCTCTTCCCGCTTGAATACCTGCATATTCGCTTCCGAGTCTTTCACATGCTGATTTCATACGTGTGGTTACGTCATTTAGTAATTGGTTCATAATTTTTCCTCCGTAATTTATTGTTATAATTTAAATTATTATTTTGCTATTGTGCCAAGGTGCGTGCCGTTTAGTTCACGCACAATATTTTCCGGGTCGTCCATGTTGAAAACGTGAACGGCAATGCCGTTATCTCTACACATGGAAGCGGCAGTGGAATCCATTACTTTAAGATTTTTTGAAAGCACTTCTTCGAAACTAACTTCCGAATATTTTTTTGCATTTGGGTTGGTCAGTGGGTCGCAGTCATATATGCCGTCTACATTTGTTGCTTTAAATATGGCTTCGGCTTCTATTTCCGATGCACGTAGGGAAGCTGCCGTATCGGTTGGAAAAAAGGCATTACC
>CAJLZR010000151.1 GCA_905211185.1 uncultured Oscillospiraceae bacterium
GATATGTGGTGTGGTTATATGATAAATTTTAATGATGCGGAATTTGAAAAATCCATAGGAGATTTGTCACAAATTTCCGGTGAGTTGCCTGAGGTCGTTTTTTCGGGTAAGTCTAACGTTGGGAAATCTTCTCTTATAAATAAAATCTTAAATCGTAAATCGCTTGCAAGAGTTAGTACAAAGCCGGGAAAAACGATTAATATAAATTTTTATAAATTAAAAAATTTACGTTTTGTAGATCTTCCCGGTTACGGCTATGCGAAAGTTCCGTTTTCCGAAAAGCAGCGCTGGTCGGAACTCGTTGAAGGATATTTTTCACTAGAAAGAAACATACCAATTATTATTCAAATAATCGATATGCGCCATACGCCTTCGAAACTTGATTTTCAAATGCTCGATTTTTTATATCAGAAAAATCTTCCGTTTATGATAGTCGCCTCAAAGTGCGATAAATTAAATAAAACTCAAAGAACCGGGCGAGAAGATGATATAAAAAATGAGCTTAAGAAGTACCACGGTGTGCCAATAGTGTTTTATTCATCAGTTAGCGGAGAGGGCGTTGAGAAAATAAAGCAGATTATTTCGGATCGTGTAGAAAACAGCAAAAAAATTTAAAAAGGGGAGTTTAAAAATTGGGTTCTGAATTAGAAAAAACATATAACCCCGGCAAAGTCGAGGATAAAATTTATGATTTTTGGCTTAAGAAAAATTATTTTGGCGCCAAGGTCGATAAAAGCAAGAAGCCATTTACAATAGTTATACCGCCGCCAAACGTTACGGGAAAGCTTCATATGGGGCATGCTTTGGATGAAACCATGCAAGATATATTAATACGATATAAGAGAATGCAAGGATTTTCCGCACTTTGGGTTCCGGGCGTTGATCACGCTTCTATCGCAACTGAAGCTAAGATAGTCGAGCAAATGCGTGGTGAAGGCGTCAGTAAAGAAGATTTAGGTAGAAGTGAGTTTTTAAAAAGAGCATGGGCTTGGAAAGAAAAGTATGGTAACAACATAGTAAATCAGTTAAAAAAGCTCGGTGCTTCTTGCGATTGGTCCAGGCAAAGATTTACTATGGATGAGGGCTGCTCTAAAGCCGTCAAAGAATTTTTTGCTCATCTTTATGAAAAAGGTTTGATTTACCGTGGCGAGCGTATTATAAATTGGTGTCCGAAATGCAAAACTTCTATTTCTGATTCGGAAGTGGATTTTGAGGAGCATGCGGGACATTTTTGGCACATAAAGTATAGGGTTGTCGGAAGCGATGAATTTATTATTGTGGCAACTACACGTCCCGAAACCATGTTTGGCGATACTGCCGTTGCGGTCAACCCCAATGATGAGCGTTATAAGCATTTAATCGGAAAAACAGCCGTTATACCTGTTGTTAATAGGGAAGTGCCAATTATTGCTGATGATTATGTTGATATGGAAGGTGGTACCGGTGCGCTTAAAATAACCCCTGCGCAT
>CAJLZR010000152.1 GCA_905211185.1 uncultured Oscillospiraceae bacterium
GTAGCCGCTGAAGGTTTGGCTATGGCTTATACAAACGAAGAAGGCACTGTTGGAGCTGCAATTGAAGTTAACTCTGAAACAGATTTTGTTGCAAAAAATGCGGATTTCCAAGGTTTTGTTAAGCTTTGCGGTGAAACTGTTATGAACAGTAATCCTGCAACTGTTGAAGATCTTTTGAAGATGACCGCAAGTGACGGCAAAACAATTGAAAATATTTTGCAAGAAAAGATTCTTACAATCGGAGAAAATCTTAAAATAAGACGTTTTAAACGTTTTGAAGGATTTGTTGCTTCTTACATTCATGCCGGCGGGAAAATTGGTGTTTTGGTAAACTTTGAAGTTGCAAATCCCGAAGTTGCCAAATCTGATGATTTCAAAGCGTTTTCCAAAGATATCGCTATGCAAATTGCCGCTGCAAATCCTTTGTATCTTATTCCTGAAGAAGTTCCGGCAGAAGTTGTTGACCATGAAAGAAAAATTTTAAAAGAACAAATTGTTAACGACGGTAAGCCCGAAAATATAGCCGAAAAGATTGTTGAAGGAAGAATTGGTAAGTATTATAAAGAAATCTGCCTTTTGAACCAACCTTTCGTAAAAGACGGTAAATTAAGTGTTGAACAGTACACAAAAGATACTGCCAAAAAATTGGGAACAGATATCAAAATTTCTGCCTTCGTAAGATTTGAAAAAGGTGAAGGCCTTGAAAAAAGAGAAGATAATTTTGCCCAAGAAGTTGCAGGAATGATTAAATAATATAAATCTATTATGAAGTATGCTTCATTCCGTATTTGTAAGGACTGCACGCATACTTTCTTTTATGAGGTTTTTTATGATTAATTTAGATATTAAGCCTTTAAGTAAGTTTATATCTGCTTCGGATTTTGATTTTTTTAAAGAAAAGGTAGAGGAAGCCCATTATAAGCTCCATGATGTATTAAATATTAAAAAACCTGATGGATGGCTCAATTTACCCATTGATTATAATCGTGAAGAATTTGAAAGAATAAAGATAACCGCAAGTAACATACGGCAAACCAGCGATGTTTTTGTAGTTATCGGTATTGGTGGTTCGTATTTGGGCGCCAGAGCTGCAATTGAGTTTTTAAATTCGGAAAACTATAATTGTTTTTCGGAAAAACGCCCTAAGATATTTTTTGTGGGCAACTGCGTAAGTAGCAAAGAGTTGCAGAAAATTCTTGATTTTTGCAAAGATAAAGATGTATCGATTAATGTGATTTCAAAATCCGGAACAACTTTAGAGCCTGCAATTGCTTTTAGAATATTTAAAGATTTTATGGAAAGCAAATACGGCAAGGAAGAAGCAAAAAAAAGAATATACTGTACGACCGATAAAGCAAAAGGCGCTCTTCGTAACCTTGCAAATAAGGAAGAATATACGTGTTTTGAGATACCCGATAATATTGGTGGACGTTATTCTGTCTT
>CAJLZR010000153.1 GCA_905211185.1 uncultured Oscillospiraceae bacterium
GTTATAGTAACCACTCACCCTTTTACAACAGAAATGATTTCAAAATTAAAAAGCTGTGGAAAAATATCCAAGCCTCTTATTTGCATTATGACCGATTATGCGCCGCACAGAACATGGATAAATGAAAAAGTGGACGCTTACATAGTTGCAAATAGGGACATGGCCTACCCTATGGCAAAAATGGGAGTTGACCCCGAAAAAATTTATCCATTTGGTATTCCTGTTGATGACTCGTTTTTTTCAAAATTAGACAAGAATAAGGTAATGGAAGAATTGGGTTTTGAAAAAAATATTCCTACCATACTAATCATGGCAGGAAGTTACGGCCTTGCAAATATTGAAAAAATTTATTCCGAACTGCGAGAAATAGAAAATAAATTCCAAGTTATAATTATAACGGGCAAAAACCAAAAACTATACGATAGAATGCAAAGAATATTGGAAGGCAAAAATTTTTCGAAGCGGCAATTTATACTCTCTAAACTTTCAAATTTAACCCTTAAATTTGGCAAACCACACGTATTTAAAAGGATAATTCGCAAAAAAAAGCAATATCCAAAGAAAACAAAAATAATTTATTTCACAAACGAAGTAAATAAATATATGTCCATATCTGATTTAATAATCACCAAACCTGGCGGATTAACTGTTAGCGAGGCGCTCGCTTCGGGGCTTCCTATGGCTCTTTACGATGCAATTCCGGGGCAAGAAGAAGAAAACGAAGAATTTTTGGTGAGCAACAACATGGCAATCAGATTAAACACCCGCGAAAGCGTAAAAGAAAAGATAGAGCATCTACTAGATAATCCTAAAATTTTAAATTCACTAAAATATAACTGCGAAAACTTTGATAATTCACATTCTCTGGAAAATATTTTTAATGTAATTAAAAAGCTTTGCGGCTCTGAAAAGCTGTAATATTGCTAAGTTTTATATTTAGTCACATTCAATTTTATGATATAATCGATACACCAGAGTCTTTAAAGTAATAAAAGAGGTGTTCGACCAATGCGACAAGATAGTTGTTGCCACTGATGCAGGGCGAGAGGGAGAACTTATCTTCCGGTATATTTACCTGCATTTGGGTTGCCGTAAACCTTTTGTACGTCTATGGATTAGCAGTCTAACCGACAAAGCCATCCGGGAGGGCATGGAGAAATTGCAACCGGGTAGCCAGTATGATAACCTTTACCGTTCTGCACAAGCACGTAGCGAAGCTGATTGGTTGATAGGTATAAATGCCACCCAAGCGTTAAGCGTTGCAGCCGGGCAGGGCGTGTTTTCACTGGGACGTGTACAGACCCCTACGCTGGTAATGATATGTAACCGTTTTTTGGAGAATAAGGATTTTGTACCGACCAAATTTTGGCAACTGAAAGCCACCACCGCCAGTAGTGGGGTCAGTTTTTCCGCCCAATCGTGTGCCAAGTGGGAACAACAGCC
>CAJLZR010000154.1 GCA_905211185.1 uncultured Oscillospiraceae bacterium
CCCGGGACATCGTTATCTATCGCATCTTTAAAAAAAGTTATCATTTCACGGTCATCAAACATACTCGAGGGTACATAATGAATTAGAAATTCTAAAAAAGACCGATCTACATCGGAGAATACTTTATTTTTATATACAAAATCTTTATACAATAATTTAGCTAATTGAGATTCTTGATTTTTTCCAAATTTTCCATCTTTTTTGTACCTACTTTGAAATAGGTAATAACATATGATTTTATAAGCATTTAAAATAGGCTTTGACATTAAAAACATCTCCCTTTATTTGCAAATTTATTCTGTATCAAACACGTTTACGGGCATTGTAGGTTATATTAACGCATTTGTCAATCAAAATTCATAAAATTATCACAAATTTTACAGCGTGAAAATAAATCTTCATAAAACCAAGAAAAAGTATTTGGCCAAATTTAACCAGTATTTATACCCAATGTATATTCGCACAGTAAGCGCTTTGCAACTTTGGGCATACCCATACTACAACTTGCCATTCTCAAGTGGATTTTTTTACCGGGCAGGCAACATAGTTATATCACATGCAGCTCATACAACCATTGTCTTCTTTGTATAGCAAACAACCCCGGTATTTAACCGAGGTTGTTTATCATTACCAACAAAGTTTTTTAACACATTCGGGGATCGGATACGTAATGTGTAATCTTTTGAAGTTATAAGCTCGCTCATATTTATTTTTAAAAAATATATCCAGTTCTTCTACTCGCCTTTTAAAAAGGCCTTTATTGCATCTTCTACATACGTGATGGTAAGATAAAAATTCCTTTGCAAATTTATCTCGATTTATATCGTTTAAACTTTTTTCTCCGCCATAGCTTTTAATAAGTTCCATATAATCCCCATAGCAATACCCGTTTATGCCGTTATTTGTTTTAATCTTATACCACTTGCCATTTATTTTATTAGAATCGATTATCTCTACCGTCTCACCGTTTCCAAGTGTCGATAGTTTTTTTGAAGATGTACTTGGTTGTTCTCTTACACACAACCCGTTGGAAGAATTAACAATGCCACGATAAAAAACTTTATCGTTCTTAGCGCAATTTCCGGAACATTCCAATATAATTCTTGATAGTCCGCTATTTGAATAAAGCCAACCGCAACCCAAATTATAAGAAAAACTCACCAAGGCATCAAATTGTTGCTGATTAAATTTAATTTTATTATCGCAAAGAAATTTATTTACGCTTCTTGCGTACGAACTATGGTTTAATGCCTGCAAAAACATATTTGACATTTCTGCCGGACTTAAATTGTTATAAAAAATTTCGTACGGGTAAATTCGCTTCCCATATCCTATGGTTAAAATGCCGGACG
>CAJLZR010000155.1 GCA_905211185.1 uncultured Oscillospiraceae bacterium
CTTTCTTTACCGAACTTTCCTGTTATTTTGCGGTACAACAAATAAAGATAAAAACTTCTTCTTTGAATTTTTCATAAAACGCATCCTTTTTACATATTTTTTGTTAAATTTCATTGCCGGCTCAACTTTAACCTAATTACATTATAACATATAAAAGCCCATACGTCAACTACTTTTGGTCAAAAAACGTTTTCAGCTCATCCATAAATGCCTGAACGTCTTTAAATTGACGATAAACCGAGGCAAATCTTATGTAAGCTACTTCATCACGCTCTTTTAACGCGTTCATGGAAAGCTCCCCAATAGCCGAAGATTGCACTTCTTTATCCACCATGTTTTCAACTTTCGATTCTATTGCATCTGCCATATTTTCTATTTCTTTAAGAGAAACGCTACGTTTTTCACAAGCTTTTAGCAAACCGTCAAAAACCTTTTTTTTATCAAATTTTTCTCTTGATCCGTTTCTCTTTATTATTATCGTGGGAACGTGCTCAACAACTTCATATGTAGTAAATCTACGCAGGCAATGCTCACATTCCCTACGCCTCCTCACCTTGGAGCCGTCATCGGCGCAACGTGATTCTATAACTTTGCTGTCTATATGTCCGCAATAGGGGCATTTCATTAAAACGTCCTCCCAAAAATTATTCAACAACCAAATTAAGCTCGGGGTCTGCCGTAAAATGCATTTTTCCTATATTAAAACCATCATTTTTAATTATTGCCAAAGATATTTTATCTTCGACTTCCTTACGAATAAGATTTCTTAAGTCCCTTGCCCCGCTATCGCCTTTTATTGCTTTTGACGCTAGTTTTTTAAGCGCGCTTTCATCATAGGTAAGCTCTATATTATGCTCCGCAAGCGATTCCACATATTCATCCATCATAAGAGCTGCTATCTTAATATAATCTTTTTCCGTCAAATTATTAAATACTATAATCTCATCTAAGCGGCTTATAAATTCCGGCCTTAGGAATTCTTTTAAGGCTTTCATGGTTTTTTCTTTAGTCAAATCGTTTTGGCTCTTTGCAAAACCAAGCGCACCTTCTTTTTTGGAACTTCCGGCATTAGAGGTCATAACAATTACCGTATTTTCAAAATTTACCGCCCTACCGTGAGAATCCGTAATTTTTCCTTCATCTAGAACCTGAAGCAAAATATTTAGCACATCTGGATGAGCTTTTTCTATCTCATCAAAAAGTAAAACGGAATATGGATGTTGGCGAACTT
>CAJLZR010000156.1 GCA_905211185.1 uncultured Oscillospiraceae bacterium
ATGCTCTTTCACACGCAGAAACAGAGGCAATTTTTAAAGCTTGTGAGGAACTTGGAAGCTGGCGGCTTTTAAACTGTACTCTTTATGTTACGCTCGAACCGTGCCCAATGTGTGCTGGCGCGATAATAAATTCCAGAATACCAACCGTTGTCTATGGTACCAAAGATCCAAAAGCGGGGTCCTGCGGTACGGTAATAAATTTATTTGATCTTCCTTATAATCATAAACCCAAACTGATCGGTGGCGTACTCGAAAGCGAGTGTTCAGCTATACTGACAAATTTTTTTAAAGAATTAAGAAACAAAAAAACACCCGCTAATTAATTTAGCGGATTAATTTTATAAATTATTTGATATATTAATAAAATCTTCCATTTTTAATTGTTCGGCCCTTTTGGTAGAATCTATATTTAATTTTTCAAGCACTGATTTTAAGCTTTCTTTTGATATTTTAAGTCCTGCACTTATTGAATTTAAAATATTTTTTCTGCGCTGCGCAAAAGCTGCCCGTACAACCTTAAAAAACATTTTTTTATTATTTACCCTTTGTGCGTTTGCGCTGCTTATGTTTATTTTTATAACACTCGAATCCACATTTGGACTAGGAATAAACGAATTTTTTCCTACATCAAACAAAACTTGGGGGTCACCATAATATCTAACAGCCAAACTTATGGCGCCGGAGTTTCGCGTGCCGGGCAGAGCACATATGCGTTCTGCTGCTTCCTTTTGTACCATAACGGTCAGAGATGAAAAACCGGGATTGTTTTCTAAAAGATACATTATTATTTCGGACGTTATATAGTAAGGCAAATTTGCACAAATATTTACCTCACTGCAATTACTAAATTCATCTTGCAAAAGTTTTTCTAAATCCAATTTTAAAATATCTTGGTTAATTATCTTTATATTAGAATACTCTCCCACGGTTTCTTTGAGTATGGGAATTAGTTTTTTATCAATTTCCACGGAGACTACTTTTTTAAATCTTTTTGCAAGTTCGGAAGTAAGCACCCCTATTCCCGGCCCCACTTCTAGCACTCCACTGTCATCGGATTCCAAACAACTTTGAGCCATACGTGGACAAACCGTGGAATTTGTAATAAAATTTTGCCCAAGCGATTTTGAAAAATTAAATCCATATTTTTTTAAGATATCTTTTACAACATG
>CAJLZR010000157.1 GCA_905211185.1 uncultured Oscillospiraceae bacterium
AAGTCTGAAGGCTTCTCGAACAAAATTTTCAATTTTTGCAGAAGTTAAACCTTTTGTTTGATTATAAACAGGATATAATTTTAAATCTTCCTCTATCTTTTTAACCTTGGGAGAGATTAACTCAAATTTAAAGCCATTTTTCTTAATATTGCCCTTAAATAAATATTCTTCACCCGTTTTTAAGCTTTGAGCAACATACTTATTATTAAAAAAAACTATATCCGCAAAATCCTTTCCATCAGTTGCGCTTAATTTATAAACATACTTGCCGCTCCTTGTTCTGACTCCCTGCACACTTGACATGATTTTAAGTTTCACACATCTTTCATTATTTCCCACAGACTCCGAAAGAGTGTAAACATTGCACCAGTCCTCATACGTTCTCGGATAAAACTTAATTAAATCACCAATGGTGTTAACCCCTAAAGCTTTTAGACACTGCGCACTTTTGGGGCCAACACCTTTTAATTCTTTTATTTCGATATTAAACAAAGATGCCATAATCGGCACCTCCATAATTTATTTAAAAATAAATCTATTCGACTGAAATTATAAAATAGTATATTGGCTGCTCACCTTTTACCAGATTTACCTCAATAGAGGAACTAAGTGACGACTCAAGCGATTCTTTTAAACTTTCCGCCTGACTTTCAGAGATGTTTTCACCGTATATTAGAGTAATAAATTCCGTATTTTTATCAACCAAAGATTTCGTAAGTTTTTCAGCTGCCTTTACCGGATCTTTTTCGGTGAACCTTAACTTCCCGTCAGCCAAAGATAATATTTCGCCCTCTTTTATTTTAAATCCGCCAAATTCCGAATCACGCGCGGCAAAAGTAACTTGGCCTGTTTTTACTTTAGATATTACTTGCTCCATTTTTTCCAAATTTTCTTTGATACCAAGGCTTTGATCAAACGCCAAAAGAGCACTCATTCCTTGAGAGATGGTTTTTGTCGGAACTATAACAACTGTGCGATCCTTGACAAGCGAAACGGCCTGCTCGGCAGACATAATTATATTTTTATTATTTGGGAAAACATAAACTGTTTTGGCAGGCGTTGCAAGCACGGCTTCCACAATTTTATCCGTACTCGGATTCATTGTCTGACCGCCACTTATAACGTTTACGCACCCTAAATCTTTAAAAACATTAATGAGCCCTTCC
>CAJLZR010000158.1 GCA_905211185.1 uncultured Oscillospiraceae bacterium
GCCTTTTTAATGTTTCTGAAATGCATTAATATTTCGTTCGCTATACTCACCTTTTGGCTCTATTAAGTCACAAACCTCAACCGGCGGTTTATCGCTCTTTGAACCAAATAAATATATATGGACTTTTTCGCCGTCCCACACGATTTTATTTACAAGAGTACGTAATGCTTCTCGTTTTTGTTCGGTGTCCATTGTATCAAAACCTTTGCTGAATGAAAGAGCAGTATTTTTTAGGTTATCAAAATCTATTTGCGATAAATCTTGGTTTTTAAGCAAACCTTCAATTTCTGCTTTTCTTTGAAGCAGTTTGTTTTTTTCAGTATCAAGGTTATTTATATTTTCTGTTATATATTTTTGAGCCGGAGTATTAGAAGCATTTGCAAGTGCCTTAATAAGCGAAGAAATTTCATTTTCAATTTTTGATAGGGATTTATTTATTTTAGAAATTTCTTCTTCGTAGTTTTCGCTGTGCATGGAAATCGCTTTTTTGGCTTTACTAATCTCTTTTAAAAATTCGGAATTATCAATTGCAAGTTTTTTTATTTCTTCGCATACTGCCTTGTCGAGAGTATTTCCATTGGGATTTTTTATTTGGCAATTATGACTTTTACTTTTTTCTTTAAGTTCACAAAGGTAGCCGTAAATATACTGGCCGGCACTGTTTTTACGTTTAGTTAACTTAGGACGCATAAAATGTCCACAGTTACCGCAAAACAAAAGTCCAGAAAGGAGAGCAACGTTACTTTTGGGTTTGCGAAATGATTTTGAGGAGTTTTGAGCTAATTTTTCTTGGATTTTGATCCAATCTTCCGAAGAAACTATAGCTTCATGTTTGCCAACGGATACAATCCAATTTTTTATATCTCTTATTCGGGTGGCTTTTCCGTCCCTTTGAAGTGTTTTGTTGTAGGACATCACTCCGTATTTACCGTCAAATTTTTGCTTTATATCATCTTCATCAGTAAATTCGACGCCGTTATCCAAAAAATACTGGAAAGCGTTTTCATCGGCAACCATGTATACCGGATTTTCTAAAATATTTTTTATTGCAAAACGGGTGAAAAACTTCCCATTTTTGGTTTTAATATTATTTTGAATTAAGTAAGTTTCAACTTTTGTAAGCGAACCCGTTTCGATAAATTTTTTAAATATAAACTCTATCA
>CAJLZR010000159.1 GCA_905211185.1 uncultured Oscillospiraceae bacterium
TAAGCTGCACCGCCTTGCCATAATTTTAATATCCCATCCATTTAAGAGCTTCTCGGGCTGCGTGTTGCTCAGCCTCTTTTTTGCTTTTACCCGTGCCGTATCCTACCACATTATTATTTATTTTTGCCTCGAAAGTAAACCTCTTATCGTGATCGGGTCCCGATTCTTTAACTAAAACGTATTCTATTGTTTCTTCGGGATTTTTCTGAACAATTTCTTGCAAATCGGTTTTGTAATCATGTATGTCAGGGAGTACAGGATTATTAAGAGCCGGCACAATAAATTTAAGAATAAACTCGGACGCTTCTATCAAACTTGAATCCAAATAAATTGCCGCACAGATAGCCTCAAAAATATCAGCCAAAATAGAGGGCCTTGTTCTGCCTCCGGAATGCTGTTCGCCTCGGCTTAATTTCATAAAATCGCCAATGCCCAGCTTTTTTGAAAACACACAAAGTTGCTTTTCGCAAACCAAAGAAGCTCTTAATTTTGTAAGCCCGCCTTCGGGATAATTCGGAAAATTTTTAAATATATAATCAGAGGTCACTAAACTCAAAATAGAATCCCCTAAAAATTCAAGCCTTTCGTAACTTACCAATTTTCCGTTTGATTCATTGGCGTAAGACGAATGAGTTAAAGCCATTTTTAAAAATTTTCTGTTTTTAAATTTATATCCAATTTCACGTTCCAGCTTTCCGATATCCGGATTATCGTTATTATTTTTCTTAATCATTTTGCACCCCCAAAAACGAATCTTTGGATACTAATCTTCTTCGGAGCTTCCCTTTAGCAAATTTTCGCTTTTAAGACAGTCTGTTATAAGCTTAACCACGTTACGTTTTTCATATTCGGCAGCAAGCCTTATTGCGTTTTTAAACGTTTTGGCATCGGAGCTTCCGTGAGCTTTAAAAACAGATTTTGAAATTCCCATAAATGGCGCTCCGCCATATTCTTTATAATCTATATGCTTTTTCATTTTTTTTATGTCGGGGAGCAATACGGAAGCCGCCACCTTATTTTTAAAGCTTTTTTGAAATATTTCACCAAACTTTCCAAAAATAGCTTTTCCCATACCTTCATAAAATTTCAAAATAATATTTCCCGTAAATCCATCGCAAACTACAACATCCGCTTTATCGGCCAATATA
>CAJLZR010000160.1 GCA_905211185.1 uncultured Oscillospiraceae bacterium
TATATTGCAAAAAATTTTATTAATGCGAATGATCTTTTAAGTATTTAAAATTTGCGACTAAATAAAAACTCCCACACATTTAAGTGTGGGGTACTTATAACATAAAGCTAGAATTTTATTTTGTAGTGGTAAATTTAAAATTTTTATATTTTTTCTATACGGGGGATTGGTTGTACTATAAAAACACGTGGGATCCTAGATTGAGAGGGGTCGGCTGAGTAAAGGGAAGATATAACTTTTTTGGCAAGGGATCCCAAATCGGTTGTATATTGCTCGTCATCTCCGCTAAAATACGTGTTCGCCGCATCGTTTAATGTGTATTCGTGCCCTTTGATCCGTTCAGATAATTCATCATCCTTTTTACCGCTATCTGCAAGAAATTCATAAAAACCACGCAGGTCGTCACATATCTTGCATAGCATATCGCAGGTATCATGAGAGTCTCTTAGCTTTTTTTCTAATTCATCAAGATTTTTCATACCAACGGCTTGAAGCAAGTTAGATATGGTTTTATCTGAACATTTTTCAGTCTTATTAAACTTTATTTCGGCAATACCTACCCGAGATGTAATATCTGTTTTTTTCTTGGCTAATGCCTCATCCATTTTTTGGGGGCTATTTTGTGTGGAATTTAAATCTTTCGTTAAACTTGATAGTGTAGCAAAAATCGAACGTAATGTAGCATAGCGTAAGCACATATTCTTGTAAGATTCGATAGATTTTTTCATATTGGTTATAGCTTTTTTGGGGATTTTATTAGATTTGCCGACCAAACCTTTTAATTTTGCCCATGCTTTTTTTCTGATGCCGCCTTCATTATGGGCTTTTTTAAGTTTTGCTATAAATGTGCGTAGACTTGGTGCCATAAGTAACCACATCCTTTCGTGTTTTTGAAAATTTATTTAAATACGCTATCATTATACAATATATAAATATATATTTGCAACTATTTTTCAAAAATATTACTATTTTACACAAAACAATTTATCTTAAATTTTTTAATTCAATGTTGGTTGTAGTTAAAAAATAAAAACAGACAAAAAATGGAGCTACTGGGCGGACTCGAACCGCCGACC
>CAJLZR010000161.1 GCA_905211185.1 uncultured Oscillospiraceae bacterium
TGTGAATTCCTTTATATTGACTATTATTTTAACTTATGTTGCGGGTGCTCCGCTAAGAATTTCATTATCTCGTACATATCTTGATCTTGTAACAGATGATAAAAAACCCGAATTTGATACGCTTGGATTTGGATTTAAAAAATGCTGGACACAATCGGTTTTACTTACTTTTTGGAGTGGGCTTTACGTGTTTCTTTGGTCACTGCTTTTAATTGTACCCGGTATTATAAAGGCATATTCCTACGCTATGGCACATTATATTATGGCAGAAAATCCTGAAATAAAAGCGCTAGATGCCATGAAAAAAAGTGAAAAAATGATGGACGGGCACAAGTGGGATTTATTTGTTTTTGATTTATCGTTTATACTTTGGAACTTGCTTGTAATGATTACTTTCGGAATAGCTGTAATTTATGTTGGACCTTATATAGAAACTTCAAAAGCAAATTATTACCTAAAACTTAAAGAATTAACATCAGAAAATGTTGTTTCAGGAGAAAATTAAAAAATCTGCACAGCTACTTAAAAAATAAATCGGCTGTGCTTTTTTATGCAGAAAAATATTTTGTTACTAAGCTTTACTTTTAAAACCCAAAATAAGTAAGTAGTCCGCTATAAATAGCTTTGGCAAACTGATATTGATTATTTTTTAGTTTTTCGGCATCATTTGCGTTTGTTATATAAGCAAGCTCAATTAAAATTGCAGGCATATTGGTTTTTCTTAAAACGTATAAAGAAGGCCTTACCCTTATGCCGTTATTTTTTGTACCAACATTTGAAACAATCGCACTTAAAACTCGTTCGGCCAAATAATAAGACTGTGAATATTCTTGATATACATACACTTCCGTCCCATTTATAACCGGATTTGTGTTTGCGTTTGCATGTATACTTATGAAATAATTTGCAGGCCAGCTGTTTGCGGCATTTACTCTTGCGGATAAACTGGTTGAGTTACTCGTTCCCAAAACTTCATCGGGTGAGTTTCGGGAAGTTCTTACTTCGAATCTGGAGTCTTTACTAAGTAAATCGGCAAGATACATTCCAACATTATATGTAA